>CAKKSJ010000474.1 GCA_919902965.1 Burkholderiales bacterium | reverse complement strand
GTATGCAGGGTGGCGAACACCAGGTGGCCGGTGAGCGAAGCCTCGATGCCCGTACCGACGGTTTCCTTGTCGCGCATCTCACCTACCATGATGATGTCCGGATCGGCGCGCAAAAACGCCTTCATCACCATGGCGAAATCCAGACCCGCCTTTTTGTTCACCTGCACCTGGCGCAAACCCTTTTGCGTGATCTCGACCGGGTCCTCGGCGGTCCAGATCTTGGTATCCGGCGTGTTCAGGTGCTTCAGCACCGAGTGCAGGGTGGTGGTTTTGCCCGATCCGGTAGGCCCGCAGACGAAGAACAGTCCATACGGCTTGCTTACCACCTCTTTCAGGGTCTCCAGATTGTGCGGCGTCAGGCCGAGCTTTTCGAGCGGAATCGGCTCGCCCGCAGCGAGAATACGCATGACGATATCCTCGACGCCGCCCTGCGTCGGAATGGTCGCCACCCGCAGCTCGATGTCCAGCGGCCCGAATTTTTTGAATTTTATTTTGCCGTCCTGGGGTCTGCGCTTTTCCGAGATATCCAGGTCGCACATGATTTTGACGCGGGCGACAATCGCGTTTCGATAGGAGGCCGGCACCTCGATGTAGGGCGCAAGCGAGCCGTCCCTGCGGAAGCGGATTTCGGTCTTACCCTTGCCCGGATAGGACTCGATATGGATATCGGAAGCGCCCTGGTTGTACGCGTCGATGACGATCTTGTTGACGAGCTTCACCAGTTCGTTATCGGCTGCCTGCGACAAATCGTCGGTCGAACCTTCGCTCCCGGCATCCGCGTCGTCTTCCAGTCCCGAGAGCATATCGCCGATATCGCCGGTATCGAGTACCTCGGCACCGTAGAACAGGTTCAGGGTTTCCTTGAATTCGCGCTGCGTGGTAACGCGGTAGATCAGCTTGCTCTTCGGAAACACGTTCTGAACGATGCGCGAGCTTTTCACCCGTTCCGGATCGAGGCACAGCACGACCACCCCGTCCTTGCTGTCGTCGATCGGCACCCATTGGTTCTGCTCGATGTACTCGCGCTTCAGATTCTTCAGCAGATCCGGCGGCTTGATGCGGTCCGACTTGTGCGGCTCGTAGGGGACGCCGAAAAATTTGGACAGGGCCTGGCCAATGGCGGGCAGCTTGACCTGAAATTCCTCCATCAGCACCTGCTCGACATCCACGGCTTTCTTGCGCGCCGAGCGCGCCGCCAGGTCGAACTCGGCCGGCGAGATCACCGCGTCGCTCACCAGGAAATCGTACTTGGTTTTGATAATCTGGGGCTTTTGCCGCTGCCGGAAGGCGATGGCCAGGGTCTGCGCGAGCTGGGTGACGCCCTCTTCCATCAGCGCCGTGAACGGCACACCGGCCTTGTTGTTGATAATCTGGATCACGCCGATCAGTTCGTCGCCATCGAGCACCGGCGCGGCCAGCACCTGCTTGGTGCGGTAGCCGGTGCGCTTGTCCACTTCCTGCAAGAAGCGCAGATTCGGGTTGATCGCCTTCAGTTCTGCTTCGTCGTAGCAGTCCTTGATGTTGATCATCTTCTTGGAAAAAGCGACATAACCGCCCATCGAGTGCTCGGCGATCGGCAGCTTCAGGTCCTTGAAGGAATTCAGCCCGGTTTTTACTTTGGAAACGATAGACTGCTTGTCTTCGCCGACTATGTAAATCGTGAGCCGGTCGGCGTTAAACAGGCTGCAAATGTCGGACGAAACCTCGAGCATGATCTCGTCGATGTTGGAGGTCGCATGAATCTTGTTGGTGACATTCTGAAGATTCTTCGAGAACATCAGCCTGGCGTTGACGTCGGCCGACCCCGTGGCCGCGTCCTTGGGTGTATTCAGAACTGCACTCATAGTGACCTCGCCAATAGATCCGCACAGCCGGAGGCTGCCGCTAAAACAACATAACTCGCACTATACGACAAAAAAAGCCGGTCGCGCTTTTCCGTCCTTCCCGCCGCCCTGCCGAAATATTCAAGCGGGTTCCTGCCGGCGCCTCCCCTGGTCGCCGCTGGAAATCACGGCCATTTTGGAACTTACGCCAGCCGGTCCCCGCCCCACAGCCCGCCCTCGAGCACGAAGACGTGGTAGCCGCGCTGGGCCAGCAGGAAGGCGGCAGCCGAACTGCGCCGGCCGCTCTGACAATAGACAATGTATTCCTCGCCCATGTCCAAAACGCCGAATGCGTTGCGGATTTCCGACAACGGAATATTGCGCGCGCCCGGCAAGCCGTCATACTGGTATTCGGAGGGGTAACGCACGTCTATCCACTGCGCCCCTTCCAGCACCTTCTGCCTGGCCTGCTCCATGTTGACCCCGTGCAGCAGCGGCTCGCGCAGCAGCGCGTTGAAATCCTGCTTGCTCAGCCGCAGCAGGCCGCCGTCCGATTTCATGGTCACGGTGGCGTTGCGCCTGGCCTCCGACACCAGCGCTTCCTCGCCAAAGGTGTCGCCGCTCTTGATCTCGGCCAGCGTCATGCTGACTCCGCCTATCATGCGCTCCACCTGGCACCTGCCGGACTCGACCAGGTAGTAATAATCGCCCTCCGCGCCTTCGCGGATAATCACCTCGCCTGCTTTCGCCTCGACACGCTCAAAGCGCCGCAGCAACTCATCGATATGCGCCGAGGGAAGCTGGGAAAAGGCGCCAAAACGCAGATTGTTAATGCCGAACAAGCCTGACATGCTTCCCCAGTCCGCACCGCTCGCGGGCCGCTCTGCCGGCTGAACGGTATGGCTCCCCTCCTGCACGGCCACCTGGTCCCAAGTGAGCATTATGTCGAGCAAATCGTCGTCGATCCGGATCAATTGCACATCGGTTACCGCCTTCGCCGATTCGAATTGGCGGCGCTTGCCCAAAGGCTGGCGCGCTTCCGCGGAACCGCCGACTATGACTTGCGAGCCGCCGCGGCCATAGGCAAGCGCCAGTTCCCCGCCCAGCACGTAAGCCGACTGACCGGCGAGCGAGCGCAGGTGGAACGGATCGGTGGCTCGAACAGCGGTCTCGACAACGCACAGCTCGGAAAGCTCCTGCAGCCGCACGCCCGAAAGCGACGCAAGCGGGTCAAAACACTTCAAGGTTTCTACGCTGACTTTGATGGCTGCCATATGCGTTCCCGTTAAGACTGGCGCCTTAGAACTCGAATACCTGGTTATTCTGCAGCATGCGCGGTTTGTACTGTCCGGCGCAGTCCTCGACTTCCTGCATGGTCAACTCGATCTCCCCCGGCTTGAGGTGGGTTATGAAAATGTCCGCGCTGCGCTCGAGTTTGGTCAGTTCCTCGGCCAGAAGGCTGGGACAAAAATGTTTCGCCGTCAACGCCAGATCGCGTTCGCGGTTGCAGAAAGCGACCTCGATAATGAGGTAGCGCAGGTTGGCAATCTTGTTGACGACCGCCCACAAGGGGTCGTGCGTGGTGGTGTCGCCGGTAAACACCAGGCTCGCCGCACCCGAATCGAGCTGAAAACCGACTGCCGGCACCACATGGTTGGCCGGCAGCGAAGTAATCTTGCGCCCTTTGATCTCTACCGTTTCGCCGAGCGTCAGGGCCTCGTAGCGCATGAACGGTTTGCTCGGCGTCGGGATCTGCGTGAAATCGGGCCAGATGCTCCAGTTGAAAACGTGGTTGCGGATGATTTCCAGCGTTGGCTCAATTGCGTAAACAGTGAGCGGTTTGTTGCGCATGCCGCCAACGGTGTCGACAAGAAACGGGATTGAGCAGATATGGTCCAGATGCGAGTGTGTCACAAAAATGTGATCAATGAGCATCAGCTCCGCGAGCGAAATATCACCCACGCCAGTTCCGGCGTCAATCAGGATGTCATTGTCGAGCAACAGCGAAGTAGTGCGCAGATGCCGCCCGCCAATTCCACCGCTGCACCCTAGCACCCTAAGCTTCATTGGCCGCGCCTATTTGGTCTTGAACGCTGTTACGCCATCCCAGTTTGGAGGGGGCGGATCGATGCGGCATTGCCGGATGCGCTCGAGGTACAGCTGATAGAGCTTGCACTCCGGCGACATGCGTTGCGCGTTTGACAAGTCCGTCTCCGCCTGGTCCCAGTTCTGCGCACGATAGGCCGTGAGCGCCGTGTGCCACAGATCGATCTCGTCGATCACTTTCTGGTCGACCTGGCCCTCGATGCCGATAGGCTCGAAAATATCCACCGGCTCGTCTTTGCCCTTCACTTTGACCCGGTCGATTTCGCGGAATACGATGTCTTTCACTATCGCCCTGGTATTCTGGCCGACGAGAATTCCGACGCCGTAGACGCGTGTCAGTCCCTCCAGGCGCGATGAGAGGTTGACCGCGTCGCCCATCACCGTGTACGCCTTGCGCAGCTTCGAGCCCATGTCGCCGACGCTCATGGTGCCGCTGTTGACGCCGACGCCTATGCGGATATCAGGCCAACCGCGCGCCAGCATCTGCGCGCGCAGCTTGTCGAGCTCCGCCTGCATCGCCATCGCGCTGATCACCCCCTGGCGGGCGTGCTCGGGGTCGGCCACCGGGGCGCCCCAGAAGGCCATGATCGCGTCGCCGATATACTTGTCCAGGGTTCCCCGATTGTTGCGAATCACCAGGCTCATGGCGGTAAGGTAGTCATTGATGAACTGCGACAGATCCTTGGGCGACAGGCTCTCGGAGATCGAAGTGAAGCCGACGATATCGGAGAACAGCACGGTGAGTTCCTCGCTCTTGCCCTCCATGCTGTAACGCTGCGGGTCCTTGGCCATTTGATCGACCAGCTCCGGCGGAACGTACTGGCCGAACAATTCGGTGAACTGGCGTTTGCTGCGCGACTCGACGAAGTAACCCCATGACATGTTGAACGCGAACAGGGCGGCAATCATCAGCAGGCTCGAGGCCAGCGGCAAGACCAGACCGCCTTTGGTCCACACAACCAGGTTGAGCCCCGTAAAGAGCACAATGGCCAGCAATGACACCAGGGTGGACTTCAGCGGGCTCAGCAGCGGTACCAGCAGCGACAGCACCACGCCCCCGATCAGCAGCAGAATCACCTCGGTGCCCAGCATATAGGGCGGCATCTGCTTGAAATCGCCATCCAGCATCGCGGCGATCATATTTGCGTGGATTTCCACCCCCGGGTAGACGCTGCCCACAGGCGTCGAGCGCAGATCCAGCAGTCCCGGGGCGGATGTGCCCACCAGCGCAATCTTGCCCCTGAGTTCGTCCTTGGGCACCCGGTCGAAATAGACATCCGCCAGCGAAATATATTTGAAACTGCCGCGTTTGCCGCGGAAAGGAATCAGCGCGCTTACGGTATCGTCCACCGGAATGGTAACCGGCCCAACCTTGAGCCATTCCAGCCCGGAATAGCTATCGCTTGAAAACCGGTCCGACGCGAAGCCTGGCTCCACCAACGGATATCCGGCCAGCACCCGAATAATCGCAAGCGACAGCGCCTCATAGTAGGCGCCCTGGTATTCCGCCAGCATCGGTACTCTGCGCGACACGCCGTCCGGATCTACCAGCGGATTGAAGTGACCCGCATTGGCGGCATTGGCCTGCAATTCCGGCAGGTTGCCGCCGTAGCCGCGCCAGGTGGTGAAGCGGATATTGCGCCCCCGGAACGTCTCCTCGGTCAGCACCGGCTTGGGAATCGTGCCCGAACGTACCGCGTTTTCGTCGCTGTTGAAATAATAGCCCAGCACGACCGGCCGGTCCTTGAGGGTCTTCGCCAGGATGCCGTCGTAATCGAGTTCCGGGCGCAGCTCCTTGAGCGCCGACTGAAACTGGCTCACGTCCTTGAGTTTGCCTTTTGCCAGGCCTTCGAGCACCGGCAGCCCGGAACTTTCGTCGGGCTCGGCAAAGACCACGTCGAAGCCGGCAATGACAATACCGTATTCGTCGAACAGCTTCTTCAGCAAGACGGAAATCTTGTCGCGGCTCCAGGGCCAGCGTCCCAGCGCCTCTTTGTCCAGGCTGCGCTCGTCGATGTCGAGTATGACCACACGCGGGTCCACGCCCCCGGGCATGGTGAGCGCGAGCCGCGTGTCGTACATGATGTTGTCGAGCCGCGAAATCAGGCCGATGTTGTAGATATCCGCGGCATGCCCTGCGAACAACAACATCACCGCAAGGCCGAGGACAATTCTGACGATATGTTGCTTCAAGCCGGCTATTTCCTATGCAAGCGGCTGCGGATCAGCGCTTGAAGAAAAATTCGACTTTCACACCGGCAAGTTCGATTACGTCGCGATCGCTGAGCGCATGCGCCTGCTGCTCTATCGCCTTGCCATTGACGATCGGCTTGTTGGCGCCTTCGACGTGGGTAATGAAAAAGCCTTGCGGCCGGCGCGTGATCACCGCGACCTGCACGCCCGGCTTGCCCAGCGTAGTGAGCGGCTTGGTCAGTTCCAGTTCCTTGCCGGTGTTGGCGCCGGACATGAGTTTCAGCATCGCGTGCCGAACCTGCATGGGCGCGGGCGCCGGTGGCGGGACGGGGGCATGGGCTGGCGTCGAGCTGGCACCGACCGACGCGGCAGTAATGCCAACCTGGGTCCGCGCATGCGTGTCCGCGCCGGCGGCAGCGGGCGCGCCGGCCGGCGGAGTCGTCGCGTGTCCCGGTGCGGGACCCGCGGCCGCAGGAGCAGGCGCTTCGGGCGGCTTTCGCATCGCCCCCGGACGCAGCACCATGGTTTTTTCGAAATCCGCGGCCTTCGCGGCACCCGGCAAGGCTTCGCTGATGTACTTGAGTTTGTACTTGCCCAGCTCGATTACGTCGTTGCCCTGCAGGAAATGCTTTTTCACGGTCTTGCCATTGACGAAGGTGCCGTTGGTGCTGCCCAAGTCCTCGAGGAAGGAATCCGCGAGTATGGTCACGATTACGGCGTGCTCACCACTGACTGCCAGATTGTCGATCTGGATATCATTGTGCGGCTTGCGCCCGATAGTGGTGCGCTCCTTGGAAAGCGGAATTTCCTTGAGCACCAGACCGTCCATACTGAGTATCAGCTTCGCCATAGCGTTTT
>CAKKSJ010000473.1 GCA_919902965.1 Burkholderiales bacterium | reverse complement strand
AACGGTTTGCTAAACAGATTGCAAAGGCGATTGTTGCTGCTCGGCAAAGAGGGCCAGTCCTCAGCACAGGGCAACTTGCCGCTATCGTGGGTGCGGCCGTCCGCACGCGGGAAAAAAACAAGGACCCGGCGACGCGCACCTTCCAGGCTATACGGATTCACCTCAATCGGGAGCTTGCGCACTTGTCGTTAGCACTGCCGCGAATACTCGATCTGCTCAGACCTGGTGCGCGCCTGGCGGTCATCAGTTTTCACTCCCTGGAGGACCGCATCGTAAAGACTTTCATGCGCGATGCGGCGCGCGCCGATGTGCCGGTACGCCTGCCCTTGCGCGAGCGCGAGCTGCCGCAAGCCAGGCTGCGCCTGATCGGCAAGCCTGTGCGGGCATCGGCACAGGAGATCGCCGCCAATCCGCGCGCGCGCAGCGCCACCCTGCGCGTCGCCGAACGCAGCGGAGTTTGAATTGGCGCGGATCAATCTCATTTTGCTCGCGCTGCTTACCGCCTGCGCGCTCGGCCTGGTCACCTCGCAACACAAGGCGAGAAAGCTGTTTGCCGCGCTTGAGCGCGAGCAGGAGCAAACCAAGCTGCTCGATGTCGAATGGGGGCAGCTGCAACTCGAACAGAGCACCTGGGCGATGCACGCGCGGGTCGAGAAGATCGCGCGTAGCCGCCTGCAAATGAGCGTGCCCGATGCGCGGCGCACCCAGGTGGTGATACGCGCGGCGGCGGAGGCAGCACGATGAACTATGCCGCCAGTCCGGTGCTGGCGCTGCATCTGCCGCTGTGGCGCTCGCGCGTGCTGCTGGTGCTGATCGCGGGCGGCTTCCTGGTGCTCGCCGGCCGTGCCGTCTATCTGCAGGGCCTGAACAACGATTTCCTGCAACAAAAGGGCCAGTCGCGCTACAGCCGCGTGCTGGACATCAGCGCCAATCGCGGCAAGATAACCGACCGCCACGGCGAGGCCCTCGCCATCAGCACGCCGGTCAAGTCGGTCTGGGCAATCCCGGAAGAACTGCAATATTCGACGCAACAGCGCAGCAAGCTGGCGGCGCTGCTAGAGATGCCGCCGCGCGAACTCGACAAGCGCCTCAGCGACGCGACGGGATTCGTCTATCTGAAGCGCCAGATTCCGCCCGAGGTCGCCCAGCGCGTAGGCGAGTTGCGCATAGCGGGTCTTTTCCAGAATCGCGAATACCGCCGCTATTACCCTGGCGGCGAGGTGATGGCGCAGGTGCTGGGCTTCACCGGCGCTGACGATGCGGGTCAGGAAGGAATCGAACTCGCGTATCAATCCACGCTGGCCGGCAAGTCGGGCAGCCGGCGCGTGATCAAGGATCGCCTGGGGCAGATCGTCGAGGACACGGAATCGATTCGCGAGGCACAGAACGGCCGCGACCTGGTGCTGGCGCTGGATGCCAGGCTGCAAAACCTCGCTTTCTCCCAGCTCAAGTTGGCCGTGGACAAAGCCAAGGCCAAGGCAGGGGCGATCGTGGTGCTCGACGCCAGGAGCGGCGAGGTGCTGGCGCTCGCCAACCTGCCTACGTACAACCCCAACAACCGCAGCCGATTGTCGGGCGCGCAATTGCGCAACCGCGCCGTCACCGATACCTTCGAACCGGGATCCACGCTCAAGCCCTTTACCGTGGCTGTTGCCATCGAGCAGGGAAAAGTCACGCCCGATACCTTGATCGCCACCGCAGGCGGCAGCTTTTCCATCGGCAAAGCAACCATTCACGACGCGCACCGTTTCGGCAACATGAGCGTGGCCCAGGTGATCCAGCGTTCGAGCAACGTCGGTTCGGCGAAAATCGCACTCGGATTGCCGTCCGAGGCGATGTGGGCCATGTTCGAGCAGGTGGGCTTCGGCAGCGCGCCGCGCCTGGGCTTTCCGGGCGAGGCCGGCGGCAAACTGCGCGCGTACAAACGCTGGCGCCCGATCGAACAGGCCACCATGGCCTACGGCCACGGCATCTCGGTTTCCCTGTTGCAACTGGCGCGCGCCTATACCATTTTTGCGCACGACGGCGAGTTGATGCCGCTGTCGCTGTTGCGGGTCGGCGCGCCGCCCCCGGGAAAACGGGTCATCTCGGTCGCTACCGCACGCAAGTTGCGCGACATGCTGGAACTGGCGGTTCAGCCAGACGGTACCGCGCCCAGGGCGCGCGTGATGGGCTATCGGGTGGCGGGCAAGACCGGCACCGCGAACAAGGAGGAAAACGGCGTCTACGCCAAGCACAAGTACGTGTCCTCGTTCGTCGGTCTCGCGCCGGCTTCCGATCCCAGGCTGGTGATCGCGGTAATGCTGGATGAACCTTCCGCGGTTCAGGGCCAGTACTACGGCGGCGTAGTCGCGGCGCCGGTGTTTTCCGCGGTGATGGGCGGCGCGCTGCGCTTGCTCGGCGTGCCACCGGATGCGCCGCTCAAACCGCTGGAACTGCCGCCCGAGGGTTCCGAGATCAGGGAAAGCGTTTGAATGCGCTGCGCTCCACGCACCCTGTGCCGGGAACTAGGCTGTGATTAAGTCCGCTCTCGACATCCTCGAACAGTTGCGGCAACTGGGCGCGCGCATCGACGGCATTAGCGCCGACAGCCGCGAACTGCGCGCCGGAGACATTTTCGTCGCCTGCCGGGGCGCGCGCACCGACGGCAGGAATTACATCGCCGATGCGCTCGCACGCGGCGCGGCTGCGGTGCTGTGGGAGCGCGAGGGTTTTAGCTGGAACCATGACTGGCGCGCGCCCAATATCGCAGTAGACGGCCTGCGCGCCCTTAGCGGGTATATCGCTCACGAAGTCTATGGCCGTCCTACGGAGAAACTTTGGCTGGCCGGCGTTACCGGTACCAATGGCAAGACGTCCTGCGGACAATGGATCGCGCAGGCGTTCAACACACTCGGACGCAAGACCGCGGTGATCGGCACGCTGGGCAGCGGCTTTCCGGCCTCGGGAACCGATGCGCGTGCCGGGCTTGTGCCCGCGCTCAATACCACGCCGGACGCGATTCAGCTGCACCGGCGCCTGGCCGAGTTTCTTCGCGAGGGCGCGCTAGGCGTGGCGATGGAAGTCTCTTCCGTCGGCCTCGACCAGGGCCGGGTCAACGGCGCGCAGTTCGATGTGGCGCTGCTGACGAATTTATCGCGCGACCATCTGGACTATCACGGCGACATGGAGCACTACGCCGCGGCGAAGATGCAGTTGTTCGATGCGCCCGGACTGTCCGGTGCGGTCCTCAATATGGACGATGTGCTCGGCGTGCGCATCGCGCAAAAGCTCGCCGGCGGCAAGCTGGCGTGCGCCGGCTACAGCGTCCATGCAGGCGCCGCCAGCGCAACCGGGCTGGAGTACTTTCTCGAGGCCGAGAACATCCGCTTGAGCGAAGCGGGGATTGCCTTCGGCTTGCTGAGTTCCTGGGGCCGGGCCGAAGTGAAAAGCGGATTGCTCGGTCGCTTCAACGTGGCCAACCTGCTCGGCGTCCTGGGCGTGCTGCTCGGAGCGGGGGTGGCACTTCCGTCTGCGGTGGCGGCAATCGCGGCGCTCAGGTCGCCGCCCGGGCGCATGCAGCGCCTGGGCGGCGCAGGCAAGCCGCTCGCCGTGATCGACTATGCCCACAGCCCGGATGCGCTGGAGGCGGTACTCATCGGACTGCGGCCTCTGGCGGCCTCGGGCCGGCTCATTTGCATTTTCGGCTGCGGCGGCGATCGCGATCGCGGCAAGCGTTCGCTGATGGGCGCAATCGCAGCGCGGGGCGCGGACCGGGTGCTGCTCACCAGCGATAACCCGCGCGGCGAAGATCCGGTCGCAATCATCACCGACATACTGGAAGGCGTACTGGCCGAAGTGCAAAACGGGCAGGCGCCACTGGTCATCGCCGACCGGCGCGAAGCCATCAACGCGGCGATTTCCGCGGCGGCTGTGGGAGACGTGGTGCTTATCGCCGGCAAGGGCCACGAGGATTACCAGGAAATCGCGGGGCAGCGCATTCCATTTTCGGATGCAGCAGTGGTGGCAGAGGCGCTTTCGGCATGGAATTCATGATGGACATGCAGGAAGCGGCCCAGGGTGCCGGCGGCGAGGCGCGCGGAGAAAATACGCGCTTCGCCGCGGTATCAAGCGACACGCGCACCATCGGAGAAGGCGCTTTGTTCGTGGCGCTGCGCGGCGAGCGTTTTGATGGCCACGCGTATCTTGCGGCGGCGCACGCGCGCGGCGCGGTGGCAGCCATGGTCGACCAGGGCGCAGCGGGTGCCGGCGCCGATTCGCCGCTGCCGCTGCTGGTCGTCGACGATACGCGGCTGGGCCTGGGAAGGCTGGCAGCTTACTGGCGCGGCAAGTTCGCCCTGCCTCTGATCGCAGTCACCGGTTCGAATGGCAAGACCACGGTGAAGGAAATGATCGCCGCCATTCTGAGCGCACATGCGGGTGCCGGGCGTGCCTACGCGACCCCGGGCAACTTCAACAACGACATCGGCCTGCCGCTGACCCTGCTCGGCCTGCGCGCGCGTCACAGCTGCGCCGTGGTGGAGCTGGGCATGAATCACGCAGGGGAAACAGCCTATCTCGCGGCAATAGCGCGGCCGACCGTGGCGCTGGTGAACAACGCCCAGCGCGAGCACCAGGAATTCCTGCATGGCGTGGAGGGCGTGGCGCATGAGCACGCCGCGGCATTTTCCGCGCTGCCTGCGGACGGCATCGCGGTGATCAACGCCGACGACAGCTACGCAGATTATTGGCGCGGCGTGTGCGCGCCGCGGCGCGTGCTGGATTTCGGCATCGAGCGGCCCGCCGCCGTGGGCGGCCGCTACGCGCTGCGTGATTTCGGCAGCGAAATCGTATTGCGCGTCGCGCAAGAGGAAACGCCGGTCAGCCTGCAGGCGGCCGGGGTGCATAACGTGCGCAACGCCCTCGCTGCGGCCGCGGCGGCGACCGCCGCCGGCGTCGGCTTGAGCGAGATCGCGCGCGGCCTCGCTGATTTTCGTCCGGTGCAAGGCAGGCTGCAGAGAACAAACGCCAGAAATGGAGCCGTCGTCCTCGACGATACCTACAATGCCAACCCGGATTCGGTCATCGCTGCCATCGAGGTGCTCGCGCGCGCCGCCGGCAGAAAATTCCTGGTGTTGGGCGACATGGGCGAAGTCGGCGCGCACGGCGCGGCTTTTCACGCAGAGATCGGCCGTCACGCCCGCGCCCTGGGCGTAGACCGCTTGTACCTGCTCGGGGAGTCCTGCGCGCACGCGGCGGCCGCATTCGGCGAAGGGGCGCGGCATTTCGGCGACATCGACGCGCTGCTGGCGGCGCTCGAAGCGGAGCTCGCGCGCGGGAATACCGTGCTCGTAAAGGGTTCGCGCTTCATGCGCATGGAACGCGTAGTGCAGGCGCTCACGGGCGCGCCGGCGGGGGGGCACTAGATGCTGCTCGAGCTCGACCGCAGGAAGCGCTCGCTCAAGTTCTCATTGGCAATGATGCGACACGCCGTGGCTACGCGTATGCATGGGTCAGGGAGAATCTGATGCTGCTCGAGCTCGACCGCAGGAAGCGCTCGCTCAAGTTCTCATTAGCAATGATGCGACACGCCGTGGGTTCGCGTATGCATGGGTCAGGGAGAATCTGATGCTGCTCGAGCTCGCTCAGTACTTGGCCAAGGACATTCGCGCCTTCAATGTGCTCAGTTACATTACGCTGCGCGCCGTGCTGGCCTGTCTCACCGCCCTGGCGATTTCCTTTATCACCGGGCCGCTGGTCATCCGCAAGCTGACCGCTTACAAGATCGGCCAGTCGGTGCGCGACGATGGTCCCAAATCGCATCTGACCAAGGCCGGCACCCCCACCATGGGCGGTGCCCTGATTCTGGTGTCGATCGGCATTACCACGCTGCTCTGGGGTGATCTGTCCAACCGATTTCTCTGGGCGGTGCTGGTGGTGACGCTGGGTTTTGGCGCGGTCGGCTGGGTGGACGATTACCGCAAGGTGGTGGAGGGAAATCCGAAGGGCCTGCCGGCGCGGACCAAGTTCTTCTGGCAGTCGGTGATCGGTCTCGCCGCCGCCATCTATCTGGCTTTCGCCGTGTCCTCGCCGAGCACCGCCAAGATTTTCGATTTGTTCACTGCCTGGGTTGGCAGCGGCTTTGCGATGGCCTTGCCGCCCAAGGCTGACCTGATCCTGCCGTTCTTCAAGAACATCGCTTATCCCTTGGGCGTGTGGGGATTCATCGTGCTCAGCTATTTCGTCATCGTCGGCACCAGCAATGCGGTCAACCTCACCGATGGTCTGGATGGCCTCGCGATCATGCCCGCAGTGATGATCGCAGGCGCGCTCGGCATATTTGCCTACGTCGCCGGCAACACGGTGTATTCGAAATACCTGCTGCTGCCCTATATCCCGGGCGCAGGCGAACTGACGGTTTTCTGTGGCGCGCTCGCTGGCGCGGGCCTCGGCTTTCTCTGGTTCAACGCCTACCCGGCCGAAGTGTTCATGGGTGACGTGGGTGCGCTCGCGATCGGCGCGGCCCTGGGCACTGTGGCGGTGATCGTGCGCCAGGAAGTCGTGCTGTTCATCATGGGCGGCGTATTCGTGGCCGAGACGCTCTCGGTGATGCTGCAGGTCCTGTACTTCAAGTGGAGCGGGGGCAAGCGCATTTTCCGTATGGCGCCGCTGCATCACCACTATGAGTTATCGGGTTGGAAAGAATCGCAAGTCGTCGTGCGCTTTTGGATTATCACGATGATGCTGGTCCTGTTCGGGCTGTCGACTTTGAAGCTGAGATGAAATGAGCGCAAAGGGAAAAAGCGGCACGACGAAGGCGATGGGGGAGACTCATGTTCGCGCTCTGGGCGCGAACGTGACGGCGACACCAATCGCCACAGTGCGCTTTTGGATTATTACCATGATGCTGGTGCTGTTCGGTCTGTCGACACTGAAGCTCAGATGAACCTGTCAGGCAAAAACGCACTGGTTCTCGGCCTCGGTGAAACCGGCCTGTCGATGGCGCGTTTTCTCGCGCGCTGCGGCGCGCGCGTGCGCGTCGCAGATACCCGCGAAGCCCCCCCGGGCTTGGCGGCGCTGGCGGAGAAAGTGCCGCAGGCGGAACTCGTCCTCGGCGGCTTTCACGACAATTCCTTCGCCGGCGTCGATCTTGTCGCCATCAGCCCGGGCGTGCCGCTCGCGACCCCGCAAGTGCGCGCCGCCGCCGCGCGCGGCGTCCCGGTGGTCGGAGACATCGAACTTTTTGCGCAGGCATTGCGCGCCCGCAGCGGCGCGGCGCCCAGTAATCCGGCAGATTCGCCGCCGCAGGTGCTGGCGATCACCGGCACCAACGGCAAGACCACGGTAAGCGCGCTCGCCGGCGCAATGTGCAAGCGTGCTGGTCTGGCGGCCGAGGTGGCGGGCAATATCAGTCCGGCGGCGCTGGACGCACTGATGCAGTGCGAAGATGTGCAGCACAGGCCCGAGGTGTGGGTGCTGGAACTTTCCAGTTTCCAGCTCGAAACCACGCGCACACTCGATCCGGCTGCAGCCACCGTTCTCAATGTCAGCGAAGATCATCTCGACCGATACGAGGACGCGGGCGCCTATGCGCGCGCCAAGGCGCGCATCTTCAGGGGCGAGGGCATCCAGGTGCTCAACCGCGAGGACGCGCGCAGCATGAGCATGGCCGTGGCCGGCCGCAAGCAGTTGAGTTTCGGCCTGGACGCGCCGGGCAGGTCCGAGGACTTCGGCCTGCTGCGCATCGACGGCGAACTGTGGCTGGCGCAGGGCACGACGCCGCTCCTGGCCTTGAAAGAGCTGCCGCTCGCAGGGCTGCACAACGCCGCAAACGCGCTCGCCGCGCTGGCGCTGGCGCGCGCGCTCGATCTTTCCTATGCGCCGCTGCTGGCCGCGCTGTCCGATTTCAAAGGCCTGCCGCACCGGGTGGAAAAGGTGGCTGAACTTGAGGGCGTCGTTTATTACGACGATTCGAAAGGCACCAACGTGGGCGCCACGGTCGCTGCGCTCGCCGGTTTCGCCGAAGTTGCCGCGCGCGGTGCGCGCGTG
>CAKKSJ010000472.1 GCA_919902965.1 Burkholderiales bacterium | reverse complement strand
TCCATTCCGAAAGTGGCGGACGGCAAGTACTTTGTCTATGTCGAGCCTTCGGACAAGGAGCATCTCCCCGGAGGCAGCCTCTCGAACAAGTCGATGACGGCGGGCGAGCTGGCCAAAGCACCACTCAAGATCGCCGTTTCCGGGAAAAGTCCGGACAACGCGACGTTCGTCGGAAGCTCCAAGTGCATGACTTGCCACAGCGATTACGAGTCGATCAAGAAAACCGCCCACAAGCTGGGCATCAGTGTCGTAGGCAAACCGAGCAAACTCCAGGACGTTTCCCGCTTTCCGGGCTTGAACGACGGCCTCAACAAGCTGATGGCCGGGACCACTCTTTACTTTTACGGCTTCGACAAGAAGCGCGGGTTCGACAAATACCAGATCTCGGAAAAAGCGCCGGCCGACCCCGCGACGGTGAACTTCACCGCAACCTTCTTCAAGGACGCCGACAACACGCTCAAGTTCCGCACCAAGAACACCAAGGACAGCGCGGACGCGGACCGCACCTACACCGTCGAGATGACCTATGGCGGCGCGGTGTACAAGCAGCGCTACCTGTATCGCGTCGGCGACGCGCTGTTTCCTTTCGTTCAGTTCAATTCCAACGGCAAGGATGAATACAATGACCGGACGAGGAAGCCATGGCGCGACTACCACGGCGACTGGCTCTACAATGCGGAAGCGAACAAACTGACCGACCCGCCGAAGGCAAAGTCCTTTGAGAAGGAGTGCGCCTCCTGTCATTACACCGGCTACACCCTTACGCCCACGGTTTCAGGTGGTTTCGTCGCCGGCGCGGTCAACGACCCGAACGGCGAAGCGGATATCGATGGCGACGGCGTTCCGAACGAACTCAATATCGGCTGCGAAGTCTGCCACGGCCCGGGCTCCGAGCACGCGAAGTCCCCCATGGCGAAGAAGGCATCCACCATCGTCAGCCCGGCCAAGCTCGCCTCGGAGCGCGCCACGGTGATCTGCACCCAGTGCCACAGCCGGCCGCAGGGGAACCTGAAAAACGACCAGCCGGTGAACAAGGACAACAAGATGCTGATCCCCGGCACCAGCCGCAACGACTACCTGGTGAACTACACCACGCGCGAGGACGCGGCGCAGAAGGACTTCTGGGCGGATGGCATCCACTCCAAATCGCATCACCAGCAGGGAACCGACCTGATCCGCTCGAAGCATTACCTCAACGGCACGCAGACCCTGTCCTGCTACAACTGCCACGAGCCGCACGGCAAGACCGAAGTCAAGAACCAGCTCAAGATGGAAGTGCGCGATGGCAAGAACTCGCTGTGCGCAGCGTGTCACAACGCCGTGGACATCAAAGCCCATACCCAGAAAAAAGTCGGGTTCGAGCACGCGACGCAAATCTCCTGCGTCGATTGCCATATGACCAGGACCATGCAGACCGGCGCCGGGTTCGGCAAAGGTGCCGCCGGCAAGGACGGGCAGAACTACTGGCGGAACGACATCACTTCGCATCTGTTCGATGTCCCGCGCAAGGACAACAAGGGCGTGAAAGGGGTCGAACCGGGCAAGGCGATGCCAATTCCCTACACGATGGGTTGCGGCAGCTGCCACGACGTGGAAAGCCTGGCAAAACCCTAGCCGGCGAAGACCGATCTCCTGGTCTCGGGAAAGGCCGCCTGCGGGCGGCCTTTTCTTTTATTCGTGCCCGGCAGGGCGCATGCAACAGCAGCCGCTATCGACCCGGATCAGGCGCGCGCAGTCCGGACACCCCGCCTGATCGCGCCCTGATCCCGAAGGGCGGCGCCGCTAGCGCCCGAAGCGCTTCACTATCGTCATCAGCTCGTCGATCGCGGCATCCCCATTGCCGGAGCGAATCGCGGAGCGCACGCAGCCTTTGGTGTGGCTCGAAAGCAATTGCAGGGCGAGCGCGTCCAGTGCCGACTGGATCGCCGAGACCTGCGTGAGCACATCCACGCAGTAGCGGTCCTCTTCGACCATTTTCGCGATTCCGCGCACCTGCCCTTCGATCCGGCTCAGGCGTTTCAACAGGGCCGACTTGTTGGGCTGTACCACCGCGTGATCGGCGTGGTGCTCGCACTCCAGGCTGTCAGGCTGCGATTTCAAATCCCGCCTCGACCACGCTGCGCTTCAACTGTTCGACCTGCACCTTGCCCGGGTCGAACTCAACCACGGCATTTTTGTTCTCAAGCGATACATCGGCTTTGGCCACGCCGTCCTGCGCCTTCAATACATTAGTTACGCTGCGCACGCAACCGCCGCAGGTCATGCCTGAAATCCCCAGTGTTACCGTTTCCATATCGATCTCCTGTTTGTGATGAGTTGGGTTGACCACGAAAAACCTTAAGCGCGCCGCCAGCGCCGCAGCAGCAGCGAGTTGCTGACCACCGATACCGAAGACAAAGCCATTGCCGCCCCCGCGATCACCGGATTGAGCATCCCCGCAGCGGCAAGCGGGATGCCGAGCACGTTGTAAATGAACGCGAAGAACAGGTTCTGCCGGATCTTTTTGAGCGTGGCGCGCGACAGGCTGATGGCGTCGACGACCGAGACGAGGTCGTTGCGCATCAGCGCGATGTCCGCTGCTTCGATGGCGACATCCGAACCTGCGCCTATGGCGAAGCTCACGTCGGCCGCAGCGAGCGCGGGCGCGTCATTGACACCGTCGCCGACCATCCCGACTACCTGCCCGGCGGATTTGAATTCGGCCACCGCAGCCGCCTTGTCCCCGGGGAGCACCTGGGCCTTGTAGTTGGCGACGCCTGCGGCTTCGGCGATCGCCTTGGCAGTCTCGGCGTTGTCGCCGGTCAGCATCACCACCTCTATTCCCATGCCGCGCAGCTTGCCGACTGCTTCCCTGGAGCTTGCGCGCAGCTTGTCTGCAATGGCGAGATAGCCGAGCACACGCCCCGCCCCGCCGATTGCGATGACGGTCTTGCCCTGGCCTAGCAGCGGCCCGATCGCCGTCGCGTCTATCGTCATGCCTGCTTCCGTCAGAAACGCCGGCGCGCCCAACAACAGCGTCTGTTCGCCGCCCAGCGCGGGCACGTCCAGCAGCGCCTGCACGCCCTTGCCGGTGACCGAGTTGAAATCGCGTATCGGCGCCGCTGCGATGCCCTGCTGTTTCGCATATTCGAGCACGGCGTGCGCGAGCGGATGCGCCGAGCCCGATTCCAGGCTCGCCGCCGCAGCGACCAGGTCGCGCTCGGAGAAGCCCGCGGCCGGCACCGCGTCAGTCACCACCGGCTTGCCCTCGGTCAGGGTGCCGGTCTTGTCGAGGATCAGGGTGCGGATTTTCTCTGCCTGCTCCAGCGCCACGGCGTTCTTGACCAGCACGCCTACCTGGGCGCCGCGCCCGGTGCCTACCATAATGGCGGTGGGTGTCGCCAGACCGAGCGCGCAGGGGCAGGCAATCACCAGCACCGCGACCGCATTCACCAGCGCAGGCGCCAATTCCCCGCCTATGCCCCACCACAGCGCGAAAGTCAGCCCGCTGATCGCGACCACCACCGGAACGAACACGCCCGCAACCTGGTCGGCAAGTCGCTGGATCGGCGCCTTAGAGCCCTGGGCTTCGCGCACCAGGCGGATAATGCCGGCGAGCATGGTCGCCGCGCCTACGCCTTCGGCCTCGCAGCGCAGCAGGCCCTGCTGATTGATGGTGCCGGCGTACACCTTGTCCCCGCTGCGCTTGCCGACCGGCAGGCTTTCGCCGGTGAGCATGCTCTCATCGACGCCGGATTCACCGCTGGCGACCAGACCGTCTACGGGTATGCTCTCTCCGGAACGGACAACGAAGATATCGCCCTTCTGCATACTCGCGACCGGCACCTCGACGAGCACGCCGTCGCGTTCCACACGCGCGGTCTTGGGCTGCAGACGGATCAACGCCTCGATCGCAGCCGAAGTCCCGAGTTTGGCGCGCGCTTCGAGCAGCTTGCCCATCAGCACGAGCGTAATAATCACCGCGCTCGCCTCGAAGTAAACATGCTGATCCTGCAGTGCAAACAGCGTCACGATGGCAGAGAGGCCGTAGGCCATAGTGGTGCCCAGTGCGATCAGCACATCCATATTGGCGCCGCCGCCGCGCAAGGCCTTGTAGCCGCCGACGTAAAAGCGCCGGCCGATCCAGAACTGCACCGGCGTCGCCAGCGCCAGCTGCAACCAACGCGGCAGCCACTCGTGGCCAGCGCTGTCGAAGGTCGCGAACATTTGCAGTACCAGCGGCAGACTGAGCGCGGCGGAAATCCACAGCAGCCGCAGATCGGCCCGGTAGGCTTGCGCCCGGCGCGCTTTTTCCTCCTCGGCGCTGGCCTCGACCCGCTCGCTCGCGTCGTACCCGGCTTTGCGGATTGCGTCCGCGAGTTGCTCGACGCTGGCCAGCCCAGGCACATAACGCACTCGCGCGGTCTCGCTGGCGAAATTGACTTCGGCGCGTACACCCTCGAGCTTGTTCAGCGTCTTTTCGATGCGCACGGCGCAGGCCGCGCAGGTCATGCCGTAAATCGTGAGTTCGGCCAGGCGATCGGGTACCGAGTAACCGGTCTTGCGGATGGTTTCAATCACCCCGGCAGGCGAGACCGCGCCGGCTTGCACCGTCACCAGCGCCGACTCCGCCGCAAAATTTACGTTCGCCACCACGCCGGGCATTTTATTGAGGCTTTTTTCAATGCGCGCCGCGCACGCAGCGCAAGTCATGCCCGCGAGCGGCAAGTCCAATCGAAGTACAGAGGATGTATCCATGGTTACCGGAGTCCAGCATAGAAAAGATTGGCAGAATCATATACCCCATCTAGGTATCTGTCAAATACCCAGATGGGGTATAATACGAAGCCAAGCCAAATGCCATTTTTTCTGCACGGCAGCGATAATGCGGGCAAAGGAGAAATGAATATGCAGCATACGATAAAGCGATCGGGCGCCGCTGGCGCGCGCACAGGTCTGGTGTCGCGGCTATTGATGATGACGTTCCTTGCGCTGGCGCTACTACCGGCAGTCGCCGCCGGACCCTCGGGCGCAGGCGCGCCGCTGCGCAACCCGCGCCTGGAAAGCATGCAAGTCGAGGTCTGGCCTGAGTTCGACCGCCCAGCGGCGCTGGTGATACTCAGGGGTGCGCTTGCCGCGGATACCAAATTGCCGGCTCGCGTGAACCTGCGCATTGCCGCCTCCAGCGGCGGTCCGTCGGCGATGGCCTACTCCGCGGCGGCGGGCGGCAATCTGCTCAACCTGGAGCATGAGCGCTCGGACGCGAAGGATTTCATCACGCTGCGTTTCACGGTTCCGGAGCGCTACTTCCATGTCGAATTCTACGATCCGCTCGCGACCGGCACGTCCGAGCGCAATTACACCTACGTCTGGCCGGGCGACCTCGCCGTAAACCGCATGAGCGTGGTGGTGCAGGAACCGGCGGCCGCCAGCGATTTTTCGGTGCTACCAAAATTGGACGCCACCGCCACCGGTCAGGACGGCTTGCGTTACTACTCCGCAGAGTTGGGCGCGCAGGAAGCCGGCAAGACGCTGCCGATCAAAGTCGCTTACAAGAAAACGGATGTGCGCACTTCCACGGAAATTCTGCAACCGAAGGCGCAAACGAACGCCCCCGCCGCCAGCGCTGCCGTTCCGGCCGCAGGCTCCAGCGACGAAGTGACCAAAGGGGTTCTGGTTTTCATCCTCGCCGTATCGCTGCTTATCGGCATCGGTATGGCCTTCCTGTGGTGGCGTGAGCGTGCGAACACCGGCGCCACCCGGCCTGGCGGTGCCGGCGCCTGCACCCAGTGCGGTACCCCGCGGGATCCCGGGGACCGCTTTTGCTCGAAGTGCGGCGCGCGCTTGAAACAGTCCTGATATCCCGGCCGCTGGCCGGTCGCCGAAAACACGCCGCCTTATTTCACCAGCAGCACGGGCACATCGACCAGTTCCAGCACTTTGTTCGCCACCGACCCGAGCAACATGTTTGCGACCGAGCCCAGGCCGCGCGTGCTCATTACGACCTGCTCGATCTCTTTCTCCCTGACGAAATGCGCAATCACCTCGCCGCTGTCGCCGATGCCAATATGGTAGACATACTTGACGCCGGCCGCGTCGAGCGCTTTGCGCGCTTCGGCGAGAGCCTTTGTGCCCTCGTCATGATGGAACTGCTCGGCCTCTCGGTGGACGCCCCGGATCGTGCCGGGAAACGAGTGTTGAACGTTGAGCAGATGCAGTTCCAGCGGCTCCTTATAGAGCGGTAGCTTCCTGATCACGAATTTGACCGCGCGCAGTGAATTCTCCGAACCGTCAACTGGTATCAAAACCCGAAACATCGATTCACTCCCTTTGCTGAAACGCGGCTATCGGTTCTGCTGTTCCTCGGCGGCAAGATCGACGACTTTCTCTTTCTCCATTGCCTTCCCGGCGCGCGCCGCCAGCCATTTGCCGACCACGATCACGAACGCGACACCCAGTATCTGCGCCCAGCTGATTTCGCCAAGAAGCGGCAGATGTATGTGCATCCACGGCGTGTTGCTGCTGATCCAATCGACCAGCGTCACGTCGGTGACCAGCATCTCACCGGCCACCCAGCCGAGCAGACCAGCGCCGATCGTGATAATGACCGGGTAGCGCTCCATCAGCTTCATCAGTACGGTGGCGCCGAAGATCACCAGTGGAATGCTGATCGCCAGCCCCAGCACCAGCAGCACAGTGCTGCCTTTTGCTGCCGCGGCCACCGCGATCACGTTGTCCAGACTCATGACCAGGTCGGCAATCAGGATGACCTTGATCGCCTGGATCAAATTATCCGAGCTTTCGACGTCGTCGCTGCCATCCTCGGGCATCAACAGCTTGGTCGCGATCCAGAGCAGCAGCAGTCCGCCAATAAGCTTGAGGTAAGGCCATTTCAGCGCCTCGACGGCGACGATAGTGAGGACAATCCGCAACACCACCGCAGCGCCTGCGCCCCATGCGACCGCCTTGGCCTGCTGCCGTTGCGGCAAGGAGCGGGCCGCAAGAGCGATGACCACCGCGTTGTCGCCGGACAGCACGATGTTGACCCAGATGATCATCAACAAACCGGTCCAGAACTGCGGTGACTGAATTTCCGCTACAAGATCCATCTGGATATTCCTCCGGGTCCGCGCCTGGGTCCGCTTCCGCGTGCCGCAAACAAGAGTGTGATTATACCCGGACGGTCTCACCATTGGAAAACCCTCCCGGGATAATCAAGACCTGCGCCGGCCCTGGCAGCCAGGCAATGCCGGCGGGAATTCCCCAGGAATCGAGTCAGGACTCTTTCAACACGGTGGATGAATGATGTTCGCGATGATACGGATCGGATCTGCAATCACGGCCGGCACCGTGCCAGAATCATCCAAATGAGGAGGAAGACATGAGGGGGACGGCGGCCGGCAAAGCACTTTGCCGTTGCGCCGCCCCGAGGAAGAACACATCCCGCCTGTGCCGGTACCGGAAAGCGCCTTAATCCGCGGCCGCAAAAAGCAACGCGGCTAACGCGCCGAGGGCGGCGGGAATGCCGTAGCGCTCCCACTTCGACACCGCGTCGCCCGCGATCACCTCGACCGGTACCGTAGTCAGTGCGAGCACCTTGCCGGTCACCGAATTCTCGACCATCCGCGTCAGCGAGTTCTTGCGTGCCGTGCTCATCACGATGTGGTCGCAGCGCAGGCGGCGGGCCGTATCGGTGATGGCTTTCGCCCTCTCGCCCACCTCGGCGTGCGCCGAGTAGGGAACGCTGAAGCTGTCAAGCATCTGCTTGATCGGGGCCAAGGCCTTTTCAGACTCATCGCGGTGATAATCGCGGAGGTTCTTCCTGCTTACAAAGCGCGCGACGTACCGGGTAAACGGCGCCTGGACATTGAGCAGGTGAATCTCCATCGCCGTGTTGTTCATGAATTCCTTGATCACATGCTTTACCGCGAACTGGCAATTGCGGGAGCCGTCGACCGGGACCAGTATCTTTAACATGATGTTCCCTCCTTTGAATTGTTGCGATATCGATGCGAGACTTGCACCCCGCCCCACGGCGACGGGCACGCCGAATCCGGGGGCCCGCGCTGCCTGCATCGTCCCTGCCGCCAGTTTCCGGAAGTAGACCTTGAGCAATTCCATCGCAATCGGCGAGGCGAAGAAGAACGGCAGCATCAACAGCCAGTCATCCACGGAAAGCGGAACGGTGTCGAAGAACGGCTGCAGGAACGGCACATACACCACCATCAACACCAGCAGGAAAGACACGCCCACGGCCCACACCATCCAGCGGTTGGAAAACACGCCGATGGAAAATATGCTGTGGTACTCGGAGCGTGCGGTAAACGCGCGGATCAGCTCCGAGCTGCACAAGGTAACGAAAGCGATGGTCTGGGCTGCCACCAACTCATCAGGATAGCGCTGCAGGGCCAGATAGAAGACCGCGAGAATGGCGAGTGCGTCGACCACCCCGACTACGCCGATACCGATCGCCATATCCCGGTTGATGACGGGCTCCGTCGGAGAACGGGACGGGTGCTTCATGATGTCCGGATCGCCTTTCTCCAGGCCCAGTGCGAGGGCGGGAGCGCCGTCGCTGACCAGATTCAGCCAGAGCAGCTGCACCGGCCTCAGGGGTATCGGCATGCCCACCAACATCGCCGTGAAGATAATGAGGATTTCCCCGACGTTGCAGGCGAGCAGGAAGTAGACGAACTTGCGTATGTTGGAATAGATGATCCGGCCCTGCTCTATGGCGGCGACGATGCTGGCAAAATTGTCATCCGTCAGGACCATGTCCGCAGTCTGCTTGGCCACGTCCGTGCCGGTGATACCCATGGCGACGCCGATGTTCGCCCGCTTCAGCGCCGGCGCGTCGTTGACGCCGT
>CAKKSJ010000471.1 GCA_919902965.1 Burkholderiales bacterium | reverse complement strand
TTTTTGCATCTGGTCTGTACCTTCGTCTGGCTCAATTGAATGTCAACAGGCCCTAAAGCGCAAAAACAATATTCCTTTGATCAAAGCCGATAGCGTCTGTCGCCGGCCCGGCGACTGCGCCTGCGGGGGGCGCGGAAACAGAATAATCGAGATAGGCGAAATTCCGAATGGACTCAAGTAAATAGGGCACCCTATTCATCATGGAAAGAGCTTTGAGAGTTGCCTGTTATTACTTGACTTGTCACGATTTTTGAAACTATAGTGTGGCGATGAATGAGGAATTCGACACGCTCGACGGCAAGATCGACCAGTTCTTGCAGCTTTACCAGCGCCTGAAGAGCGAAAATAAGGAATTGCGACTGCAATTGGTATCGTCGCAGAACGACATCAAGCTACTCGAAGGCAAGGTCGACGGGGCCAGGACCCGCCTCGAAGCACTGCTGCGGCAGATTCCGGAATGAGCACCAAAGCCAAAACCCTCGATGTCAGCATCCTCGGGCGCAACTATCGCGTCACCTGCGCCGACGAGGAACGCGAGGCGCTGCTCGCCGCGGTTGCCTACGTCGACAAGAAAATGACGGAAATCAAGTCGAGGAGCAAAGTCGCCGGCACCGAGCGCGTCGCGGTGATGACGGCGCTCAATATCGCCAACGAATTGCTCTCGATCAGATTAGGCAGCGGCTTTGACATCGCAGAATTAAAGCGTAGAATGAATTCAGTGCAGTCCAAGCTCGATCAGGCGTTGTCACAGCAGGATTCCCTGTTCTAGATCGCGCCCGGGCGAGTCGGACCGCAAAGAGTTTCCCTGCGATGCTCGTTAAGGCCATATATTCCTTGAACCAATATATGGGTTCTGGTTGCAGACCATAGCGCTGCTTTTGTGCGCGTCCCTTCGCCCCGTGCGATTGTGGATGTACCTTCGGCGGCCGGAATGCGACCACTCTGGACTGCAGGTTCAGAGGATGCGGGTCTGACGGCATTTGCGGGGAATCCAATACTTCATTGATCGCAGACCACGTGTCTGCGATTTTTGTTTGTGGGGTTGCCCGCAATGCGCTACTGGCTGATGAAATCCGCAAGAATAGAGCTATGCGCTGCAAACCCGCACCAGTATTAGCTTTCCGAAATTTCAGACAATAGAGCTACAGCCCTAGATTGTCGTTTGGGTGGGAATCTGGGTGGGAATCGATAGCGCCTGACGCTCCATCCAATCAAGCTACCCTACCCTCGCGCTCATCTCGTTTTCTCAGAACGAGAGAGCGCCGACTCCACCGCTTCGCGAATAAACCGCGTGTAGGGGATTCCGCGCACGGCAGAACGCTTCTTCACCGCCTCAAGCAACGCCTTCGGCACGCGCATGTTCAGTTGCGCGCTCTTCTTCTCGAATTCGAACCTTACCGGCTTCAAGCCGGAAAGATCGTATTTCGACAGATCAGCCGTATCAACAAACCGCTCGGCTTCCTCGTCGGTCCTAAACGTCGGGATTTTCTTGCTCATAGTGTCTTACTTCCTTTCTGTGCATATAACGCGCGCTGACCGGCCGAATAACCCGTTTGCCGGCACGCACACGAATCGTGAAGACCAGAAAGACCGATCGACCGCCTGCGGTCTTGCCGATCGCCCGAAGGCGCTCCTCGCTCTGTGAGTGCGACGCATCGGGAATGATGAGCAACGGCCTTCTGAAAAGCCCCTCAACTTCCGCGACCGACACACCGTGCTTCTCACACTTTGCTCGGTTGCCTGCATCCCAATCGAATCCCGCAACACTTAGATTCATGGTTTCATACTACACAATTGTATATACAGTTGTCAAGCACACTAAACAAGAGCATCACCATCCTTTTTCTCGGGGCGCACCCGACCGCTTTCAGCCATCGGGCCGGGCTCTACTCGGGCGATTGCCCTCACCGAGCCAGTCAAGAATGCCGTCTGTCTCGGCCATTCGGTAACGGTCCCTTTCGCAAATTCAGTCAGCGGCGGCAGTGCTGCTCCCGCCCGTTTCACGATTCCCCGGCCGATACTACGCCCACCACCCCAAACACCCCACATACAGAGACTCCCGCTAAGCGCGCCACTTGCACCCATGGCACGGCACGTGCACACCCGCAACGGGCGCGCCAGATAGCCTGTCACTTCGTTGCTGATTAGACCACGCGGCAACACGCGCGCCAGGCCACAGCTTCCTGTCACGCGATTGCTTGGCGGCAACTGAGCTATCCGCTTTCCTTTCTGCATTTTTCCCGCTCCATGATTGCCGTGATCAATCTCCTGCAAGTCCTAACCCAACAAACCACGCCAGCCAACACCTTGCTGTCATGGTTTGTCAATTTCAAGTCAAACCCCTCTAACTAAATCCGGTTCTTCCCCCTTGTCATCCCCCGTCGCCCTCGTTTCTTTGCGAAAGGGCGACGGGGGATGACAAAGACAAGGCGGAAGAACCCTAACCTTCTGCCGTCCACCCCACCAATCCCCCCGCCCTTCCGTGAGGAAGGGGGCTTGGGCTTTGAAGGATCTCCCTTCGAAACCTAGGAGCCCCACATGAAACGTTATTCCGCCAAACAGATGATTCAGCAATACGGCAACGCAGACGCCGCCATCAATGCCGCGCTTGAAATACTGCGCAAGCAGATGCGCCAACACGGGGCGGCCATGTCTTCCCCCGGAGCCGTCAGGGACTACCTCAGGCTTAACCTTGCGCCCCTCGAATACGAGGCTTTTTGGTGCGTATGGCTCGATGCTCAAAACCGGGTGATCTCCGCCCATGAATCCTTTCGCGGAACCCTCACGCAAACGAGCGTCTACCCGCGCGAAATCGTCAAGCAAGGTCTGACCTTCAATG
>CAKKSJ010000470.1 GCA_919902965.1 Burkholderiales bacterium | reverse complement strand
TCAACCGCACTGCAGCCGGCGGCGCGGTCGAACGCCGTCTGCCCGGCGTGTTCGCTCTGCTCGCGGCGGTAGGCCTGCCGGTGTCCGCAGTTGCGGCGGCAGCGTATGCGCTTCCTTGGACCGTAGCACCGGTCGGCGTCGCCGCGCTCTACCTGGCAATCGGCGCGAAAAGCCTGTGGCAGCACGTCCAGCCGGTCGAGGCCGCGCTCGCCGCCGGCGACCTGGATCGCGCCCGCGCGCTAGGCGCGCGCATCGTGACGCGCGACTTGGGTGGGGCTTCGCCCGCGGAGGTGGCGCGCGCGACGGTAGAGTCGGCGCTGGAAAACGGCAACGACGCGGTATTCGCGGCGCTGTTCTGGTTCGCGTTCGGCGGCGCCACCGGCGTGATCGCCTACCGCCTGGTGAACACGCTCGATGCGATGTGGGGCAACAAGACGGCGCGTTACCTCCATTTCGGCTGGGCTGCGGCGCGGCTCGACGACGTGATGAACTATGTGCCGGCACGGCTGACCGCGCTCACTTACGCGCTGCTCGGCAATACGCGCGCGGGCCTCGCCTGCTGGCGCGCGCAGGCGCGCGCCTGGGAAAGCCCCAACGCCGGGCCGGTGATGGCTGCCGGGGCGGGCGCCCTCGGGCTCGAGCTTGGGGGCGCCGCTCGCTATTACGGCCAGCTGGAGCAGCGTCCGCGCCTGGGCGCCGGCAACACGCCTGATGCTGCCGACATCGGTCGCGCCCTGCGGCTCGTGTTCGCGGGAATCGCCGCATGGCTTGCCGCATTCGGGCTCGCCGTTCTCGCGCTGTCCGCGTTCTGGAACAGCCATGCTTGAGCACGGCGGCGATTTGATGCGCGCTTCCCGGGAATACGGAATTCCCGAGGAGCGCTGGCTCGATCTCTCCACCGGGATCAATCCTACTGGTTACCCTGTGCCGCCGGTGCCTCCAGGAATCTGGCAGCGCCTGCCCGGCGATCCTGAACCGCTGCTATGCGCGGCGCGCGAATACTATCAGGCTGTGGATTTGCTGCAGATAGCCGGCACCCAGGCGGCGATCCAGGCGCTGCCGCGGCTGCGGCGGCATTCGCGGGTGACGTTGGCCGCATTGACCTACAACGAGTATGTGCACGCATGGAAGCGCCAAGGCCATGCCGTGCAGGCGGTTCCGCCGCGCGAATTCGATGCGCGAATCGCCGAGACCGACGTGCTCGTCGTGTGCAATCCGAACAACCCTAGCGGCGAGCGCATCGAGCCCGATCGTTTGCGCGAATGGCATGTCCGGCTCGCCGCGCGCGACGGCTGGCTGATTGTGGACGAGGCGTATATCGATCTCATGCCCGATGCGAGCTTGGCCCCGTTCGCCTCCCGGCCCGGGCTTATTGTTCTGCGCTCGCTGGGCAAATTTTTTGGGCTTGCCGGCGCCCGGGTGGGCTTCGTTGCTGCCGACCGTGCCCTGCTGCACGCGCTGCGGGACGAACTCGGACCCTGGAGCGTGGCTGGACCGGCGCAATTCGCCGCCATTGCGGCGCTGCAGGACCGGGATTGGCAGGCGCAGACGCGTGCCGCCTTGATCGCATCCGGGCGGCGGCTGCATGCGCTGCTGGCGTGCGCCGGAATCCCCGCCCAAGGCACGGCGCTGTTTCAGTGGTGGCGGCACGAGCATGCCGCCGAGCTGCACCGTGCGCTCGCGCAGCAGGCGATTCTGACGCGCCGGATCCAGGACGGCGATCGCGGCGGTGTCCGGATCGGCCTGCCCCGCGACGAAGCAGATTGGCGCCGGCTGGAACAGGCGCTTTTCTTGTGGAAGGAAATGCAATGCGCGTGAGTTCGCGTCTGGCGCTTGGCATGGCGCTGTTGCTGGCCGCCGCGGCGGCGATGGCGGAGGTCACCGTTACCGACGACAACGGCCGGGTGGTGACGCTGCCACGCCCGGCCCGGCGCATCCTCAGTCTTGCGCCACACGTCACGGAGTTGCTGTTCGACGCCGGCGCGGGCGGGCACATTGTCGGCGCCGTCGAGTACAGCGATTACCCCGAGGCGGCGAAAAGCATCCCGCGCGTCGGCAACAACCTGCAGCTCGATCTGGAGCGCATCGTTGCCCTCAAGCCCGATCTGATCGTGGTCTGGTTGCACGGCAACGCGCAACGCCAGCTGGATAAACTGCTGAAGCTCGGTATTCCGGTGTTCTACAACGAGCCGCACCGGCTCGGCGACATTGCGCGCTCGCTGGAGCAATTCGGCCGATTGGCCGGTACCGAAGCGGTCGCGCTGCCCGCGGCGGGCGCGTTTGCGGTGCGCGAAGCCGAACTGCGCGCGCGCTATGCCGGCCGTCCGCCGGTGCGCGTGTTCTATCAAGTGTGGGAAAAGCCCCTCATGACTATCAACGGCAGTCAGATCATCAACGACGTGATCACGCTATGCGGCGGGCAAAACGTGTTCGCCGATCTGGAGCCGCTGGTGCCGGTGGTCTCGATCGAAGCGGTGCTCGATGCCGATCCAGAGGCGATAGTCACCGCCATCTTCGATACGAACAGACAGAACGGTCTGGAAAGCTGGAAACAATGGCCGCATCTCACGGCGACGGCCCGCAACAATTTCTTTCTGATTCCCGCCGATCTCATCAGCCGTCCCACGCCGCGCGTGCTCGAGGGCGCGCAGCTCATGTGCGAGAACCTCGACGAGGCGCGCGCGAAGCGGCCCAAATGAGCTACCGGCGCATCGCCTGCCTGTCGACGGAAGCGGTCGAGACGCTCTACCTGCTCGGCGCGGAAGATCGCATTGCCGGGATTTCCGGCTTCACCACACGCCCGGCGCGGGCGCGCAAGGAGAAGCCGAAGGTGAGCGGATTTTCGAGCGCGAAAATCGAACGCATCCTGGCGGTCGAGCCGGACCTGGTCATCGCTTTTTCGGACCTTCAGGCCGATATCGTGCGCGAGCTGATACGCGCAGGGGTCGAGATACACGTGTTCAATCAACGCAGCCTCGCTGGCATTCTGGGCATGATCCGTACTCTTGCAGCGCTGGTTGAGAGGTCGCAGGCCGGCGAGCGACTCGTCGCCGACTTGCGGGATCGGCTCGAAGCGGCACAGCTGCGCGCCCGCGAGCTTTCGCGGCGGCCGCGCATCTATTTCGAGGAATGGAACGATCCGCTGATCTCGGGCATCCGCTGGGTCTCGGAATTGATCGAAACGGTCGGGGGCGCGGACTGCTACGCCGAAGAATCGCGGCGCCTGGCGGCGCGCGATCGCATCATCGGCGATCCTGCCGACGTTATCCGGCGCGCGCCCGACATCATCGTCGGCTCATGGTGCGGCAAGAAATTCCGTTCCGAGCAGGTGCGGGCCCGGCCCGGCTGGGACGCGGTACCTGCGGTGCGCGACAATCAGCTCTACGAGATCAAGTCGGCCGATATTCTTTCGCCGGGGCCCAGTGCCATCACTGAAGGGCTGGCGCAACTCGAGCGTATTGTGACGCGTTGGGTCCAGGCAGCGAAATAGGCATGGAACACAAGCGGATCGCCGGAACATTAATGGTGCAGGGCACGACCTCCGATGCCGGCAAGAGCACGCTGGTCGCGGGTCTATGCCGGGTGCTGCGCCGCCGCGGCGTGCGCGTGGTGCCGTTCAAGCCGCAGAACATGGCATTGAACAGCGCCGTGACCGCGCAGGGCGGCGAGATCGGCCGCGCGCAAGCACTGCAGGCGCAGGCGGCCGGCGTGCCGCCGCACACGGACATGAACCCGGTACTGCTGAAGCCGAATTCCGACGTAGGCGCACAAATCATTATCCAGGGCAAGGCGCTCGCCGACATGGATGCGCGCGGCTATCACGAGTACAAGCCGCGCGCGATGTCGGCAGTTCTCGCGTCCTACCATCGATTGCGGGCGCAGTACGACTGCGTGCTGGTGGAGGGTGCGGGCAGTCCGGCCGAAATCAACCTGCGTGATCGTGACATCGCCAATATGGGGTTTGCCGAAGCCGTGGACTGCCCGGTCGTTCTGGTGGCCGACATTGATCGCGGTGGCGTATTCGCACATATTGTCGGTACGCTGCAATGCCTGTCGTCATCCGAGCGCGAACGCGTGCGCGGTTTCGTGATCAACCGCTTTCGCGGCGACATCGGTCTGCTGCAGTCCGGCGTAGAGTGGCTGGAGCGCAAAACCGGCAAACCGGTATTCGGAGTGATGCCCTATCTTCACGGCCTACATCTAGATGCCGAGGACGCGATCAAGACGGAGCAGGGAGAAAAAGCGGCAGGCGGGCGTTTGCGCGTGATCGTGCCGGTGTTCCCGCGCATCAGCAACCACACCGATTTCGACGCGTTACGCGCGCATCCGCAAGTCGAGTTCAGTTTTATCGGTCCGGGCATGCGTATTTCTCATGCCGATCTGATCATCCTACCAGGCACCAAGAGCGTTCAAGCCGACCTGGACTGGTTGCTGGGCGAGGGCTGGGTGCCGGAAATTAAGCGGCATCTGCGCTACGGGGGGAAACTGATCGGAATTTGCGGAGGCATGCAGATGCTCGGCACATGGCTGCATGATCCTCACGGGTTAGAAGGTGCAGCGACCAGCAGGCCGGGGCTCGGTATGCTCAATTATGAGACCACGCTCGAGCCGAAAAAGCAGCTGCGCCAGGTGCATGGCCGTCTCGCGGGATCTGGCGCACGCGTCTCTGGCTACGAGATCCACATGGGCATCACCGCAGGACCGGCGTTGGCGCGTGCCGCGATCCGGCTCGACGATGGTCAGTTCGACGGCGCGCTATCCGAGGACGAGCAAGTGCTCACCACCTATTTGCACGGATTGTTCGACGAACCCGAGGCGTGTTCGGCGCTACTCCATTGGGCCGGACTGGCGCGACCAGTGGCGGTTGACGTTGCTGTCCTGCGGGAAGCAAGCATCAACCGCCTGGCGGACACCCTCGCCGAACACTTACAGATTGACCGCCTGCTCGCCGTAGTGCGTTAGTCTGAGGCTACACTTAGCCCATCTTTATCATCGGCTGAAACTCATTGTGCTGCATCAATGGGTTACGCCGCTCGAATTGTCCGAGTGGCACTACATTCGCGTCGTCAGGTTCAGACGATGAGTTTTTTCGTTCCTCCAGGGTTGAGGTCGAGAGCCAGCGCTGCGTAGAGCGGGGCGAGTTCGAATTCGGGCAGTGAGGCTTTGCGCACGTTGA
>CAKKSJ010000469.1 GCA_919902965.1 Burkholderiales bacterium | reverse complement strand
GTGAGCGCGAGCAGGTCCTGCACCACCGGCCGGTCGTCGAGGCGATCGATTTCGATCGCGCGGAAAGCGAGGCCTGCGTCCTTGAGCTGCGGCACGATCTCGCGCAGGTGCGTGCGGCCGCGAACGAGAATGGCGATGCTCGGCCGTTTGTCGCGATCCGCGCTCGCGGCCGCGATGCCGGCCACGAGCTTGGCCACCTGCGCGGCTTCGTTCGCGGCACCGCCGGCGATGAGCGGATGGATCTCGACCGCATCGCCAGCCAGGCGCGGATGCACCGCGCGCGATTCGGTGTAGGCCACCGCGCCGGAGGCGATGTCCTCGACCTCGGGCATCACCTGCCGGAACGTCTGGTTCACCCAGTCGACAATGCCGGCTTGCGAGCGAAAATTGGCCGACAGTTCCAGCGCTTCGAGCGCGACGTTGCCGATGCCTTCGGCGCGCGCCTGCAGGAACAATCCGACCTCGGCTTCGCGAAAGCGGTAGATCGACTGCATTGGATCACCGACCGCGAACAGCGTGCGGCCGTCGTCCGGGGTCCAGCCGGCCGTGAGCCGCGCGATCAGTTCGAACTGGCTGATCGAGGTGTCCTGGAATTCATCGATCAACAAGTGCCGCACCTGGTAATCGAGCCTGAGCGCGAGATCCGTCGGACCCTCGGCGTCTTCCAGCGCAAGCAGGGCGCGCTGCGCCACCTCGGTGAAATCGACCTGGCCGCGCGACTGGAACACGAGTTTCAACTGCCCTACCGCGCGTTTGAGCAGTTCGGTGATCGCTTCAAGCACCTGCCACTGCGCGTCGGTGTAAGCCGCCGGAGGGAGCCTGCGCGTGTCGGCGAGGGCGGCGCGAAGCCGCTCGTCGGCGAGCGTCGCGATGAGGGCCGTGAGGCGTTCCTTCCACGTTTTTCCTGCGGCGCCGGCCGCAAAGCCATGGCGCTTGTCCACCCTGGCGCGCCATGCGCCATTCGCAGTCAACAGGACTTCGGCGAGCGTCCCCCAGACTTCGCCCTCATCGCCGCCGGGAAACGCGGCGAGCAAGACGTCGCCCCGATTGCCCAGGGAATAATTGGCGATTGCGAGCAGCTCGGCGCGCGCTGCCAGCGGAAGCAGCGCCTGAACGCGGGCCAGCACGGCGCGCCGCTCCGCCAGCAGCGCGCCTTCCAGATCGGCGCGCTCCTTCACCATCACGTGGCGCAGCCAGTGATCGCGCCGGCGCAGCATTTCGACGAGCAGCGCCTCGACGCGCTCGACATTGTTGTCGAGGTGCACCAGCAGCCGCTCGACATAGTCGGCGGCAGGGTCCTTCGCTTCGATCAGCTCGACCGTCGCGCGCGCGGCCTCGGCATAGAGCGCGCCGGCGTCCTCGATGCTCTCCGGCTGCGAGCCGAATTTCGACAGCATCGGCATCTGCCGCGTCAGCGCCGCGCACAGCGCATCGATAGTCTGGATGCGCAGCCGCGCCGGGCTGTCGCTGATGCGCCAGCCGCGCGCGCCGTCGCGCGCCAGCGCCGCGCGCGCGAGTTCGAGCGTGCGCCGTTCGTGCGCGGATGTCGCATCGGACCCGGGCTTCTGCGCTGCATTTGCCTGCACAAACGCGCCGAGCACGCGCTCGCGCATTTCCGCCGCGGCTTTGCGGGTGAACGTGATGGCGACGATTTCCTCGGGTTCGTTCACAGTCGCCAACAGGCCGAGGTAGCGCTGGATCAGCAGCTCCGTCTTGCCTGAGCCGGCCGGCGCCTGCACGATGAACGAGCGCGTCGGCGCGAGCGCTTCCTCGCGCGCGCGCAGGTCGGGGATCAGCGCGGCATCAGCCATGCGCCGCTCCCAGCCCGCCGCATTTGGCATTTAGACTCGGCTTGGGGTTCTTCTCATACAAGATCACCGAACGGGCATTGCGCGCTCCGCGCGCCAACCCTGTTTTTGGTGCGGATGAAAAGCGCATCCGCACCAATAACAGGGTTATGAATAAACCCAAGAATGCATTTGGGGTTTTAATCAAGATCGCCGATTGCGTGCGGACACGCTTTTCGTCCGTACGCAATCGGCGATCCGCGCGGACGGGACGCCGTCCGCGCAAGTTCTGGCTATGCATTTCAACCTTCATCGTCGCCCTCCTGATCCGAAACGGAGGCTCCCAGCCGCTCGTGTATGCGGCACAGCGGCTGCACCTCACAGTTGCGGCAGCTGGTGCGCGGATCCTTCGGCTGCACCGCGGCCTCGCCGGCGGCGAACTGGGTGGCGAGCCGGGTGAGTACCCTGCGCCATTCGGCGACCTGGGCATCCCAGCCGATGTCGGGCAGGGATTTCCACACCGGCAGCAGCGTCTCGTCCGCTGCCAGCGCGGCGAATTTCATCTCGCCCGCCTTCACCTGCGCGAAGGCGATGGCCGCGGCGGCCGCTTCGGTCGCGACCAGATACAGCGGCAGCTGCGGTGCATCGGGCCGCTCGCCCAGCCAGGCGCCCGTCGGCTCGGCAGTGGACTTATAGTCGATGACGATGCGCCGGCCGTCTTCGAGCTGGTCCACGCGATCGAGCTTGCCGCGCAGCGTCAGCGGGCCGATGACGAGATTGCGCTTGTCCTCGACCGCAACGACGCTGAAATCGTCGCCGCGCGCCTCGCGTTCCATTTCCAGCCAAGCGCGCGCGAGGCGCACCAGGCGCGCTTTCTCGACTTCGGCAAAACGCCCGGCTAGCGTCGCCGGGCGGTCGCGCTTCACGCGCGTCACGGCTTCGTCGGCCGCGCGCGCGAGCAGCGCATCCAACTCGCCCGCGCCGATCGCATCGAGATTGGTCTTGGTCTTGAGCTGGCTCCACGCGCCGGCGAGCACGCGATGCACGAGGATGCCGCGCTCCATCGCATCCAGCCCTGCGTGCGGCGCTTCGGGAGACTCGGCATCGAGGCGGTGCAGCGCGAATGCGCGAAACGGGCAGGCGGACTGATCGCTGATCACTGCCGTGCCGCCGGTGAGCATCGCGCCGGCGGCGAGCGGCGGCGCGATCGCGTCCTCGATGGACTCGATGTTCGCGGCGGCATGGATCAGGTCGCGATGGCGCGGATACGCGGGCAGCGCAAGTTCGCCTTGCGGCAGAGCGGGCAGCAGCGGGCTGGGCAGGAGCTTCCTCTCGCCCTCGGCCAGCGCGTGCGACAGCACCACCTCGCGCGCGGCGCCGAGCCAGCCGCGCGTGATGGCCGCGTCCAGCGCCAGTGTGGCCTCGATCGACGCCTCGGGCACGCGCGCCTTTCGTTGCGCATCCAGCGGCAGGAAGGGATTGGGCCGTGGATGGATAGGCCAGGCTTCGTCGCTCAAGCCCATGACCCACAGGTGATCGAACTCCATGCCGGCCGATTCCAGCACGCCCAGGATCTGCACCGGCGCATCCGCGGCCTCGGGCTGAAATAGCGTCTGCGCGGCCATGCGCCGCAGACGCGCCACCGCTTCGGCGTAACCCAGCTTCGCGCTCACCCGGTCGAGCAGCGCGAAGCCGGCGACGACTTCATGCCATTTCTTCAGGGTCTGGTATTCGGTCGAATCGAGGCTGCGGCCCTTGTCGGGAAAACCCATGAGCTTCAATGCATCGGTGAAGGCTTTCGCCCAGGCCGAGGGCGCGCGCGCTGCAAACAGCTCGGACTTGCGAAACGCAGCGAGCGTGCGCAGGCGCTGCGCCAACTCCGGCGCCATTGCGCCGGCGCCGGCGGAGTCGAGCGTACTGAGCAGCCGCTCGAGGGTGATCGCGGGTTCGGCGCGGCGGCGCAGTTCGAGGTCGAGCAAGGCGCGGCCCGCGGCCTCGGACTCGCCTGCCGCGATGAAAGGCGAGCGCAGCAGCAGGCTGGCGCGGCCGAACTCGATTTCACGCCCGGCGAGTTCGAGGATCAGGCCGGCCGCCTGCACCAGCGGATAGCTACTAAGCGCCGCGCCCAGGGATACGTTGAACGGCAGCGCACCTTGATCGGATCCCGGCAACATCGCGGCCGGCGCCATCAGTGTGCGGAATATGCGCAAGATCGCCTTGCGCTGCTTGTTCAAGTCGGGGACGACGATGCCGATGCTTGCGCGCGGATCGGCTTCGAGGCGCGCGCGCGCCCAGCTTGCGGCGCGCGTGATTTCGTCGCGCGCGTCCACGCAGGCAAGGCGCAGCACGCTCGCCTCGCGCCGCTCCTGCGCAGAGACAAACACCTCCGTTCCAGCCGCCTGCAAGGCATCGAACAAAGCCTGCTGCTGCGGCGTCCTGATGTCGAAGCCATAGAGCGCCAGCAACTTCGGCTTGGATATCTCGCCGCCCTGCACGCGCGCCGCGACCAGATCGGACAGTGATGCCGAGTCCGTATGCCCGTCGCGTTCGCAGCGCAGCGAGTACGCCGCGCACCAGTCGCGAAATGCCGTCGCATCCTCGTTCAGCTGACTTGAGCGCAGGCTGTCGAGCAATCTCCAGGCGTGCGCGGTCTTCCACGCATCCGCCGCGAGCGCCGCGGTCTCGGGAATGGCGAGCAGCGCCGCGCCCGCATCCGAACGGCGGATGATGTCTTCCCACAGCGCCTGCTCCTGCGCCGGCGTGAGCAGGATTCGGAGATCGGTTGCGAGCTCGGAATACAGCGCATCTTCGTAGCAGCGCTGCACGAACGCTGCGTAGGGCAGGATGTCCGCCGATTCCCACACGCTGCGGCCCTGCGTCGCCTGCTCCGCGTCGAATTCACGCGACAGCGCCTGCGACAGGCGCTGGTTGGGCGTAACGACGGTTACGCCTGCGGCTAGCCCTTCGGCGAGGCGCGCGAACAGTTGTGCTTTGGAGAGTACCGCGTAGTCGTCGCCGGGCATGGCGTATGATAATCCACGAGCGTTAGCCCCGTGAGCGAGGTAAGCCGATTGAACACCAATGCCGATGGCGCCCATATGAACCGCCTCACGTTGCGTTTCGCCGACGCGGGACTGGAGCGGGCTTTTTCTGAGGAGCAGGCGCGCAAGTCCCTGCGTCCGATTCGCATCGCGCTCGTCTGCGCCGGCGCGGGGGCGCTTGTTCTATGGCCAGCCGCCATCCGAATAATTCCTTTAATGCAAGAGAAACTGCCGAGAATGGTTGCCCTGTTGCTGGCTACGCTTGCCATCTGCTATGCCTTGACCCATACCCAGGTTTTTCTGCGCCGGCATCAGTGGCTGATGCTCGCCCTGGCGTGCGTGATGTCGGTGGGATTAATCTGGGCCGTCACGCAATATCCTCCGCAGATGAGGGAAGCATCCGGTTTTTTCCTGCTGGCGATTCACTTGTTCAGCATCTACGGCGTTTTTCGCCTGCGTTTTCCCGCGGCGGTGGCCGGCGGATGGATTAGCGTGGCAATGTACCTTTTCTTGCTTGACGCGCTCGGATTTCTGCCACAGAGCGCCGTCTTCCGGCATGCGGAAGCGCTCGTGGGGGCAAACGTCTGGGGCATGCTGATTTGCTACCAGATGGACCTCGCCATCCGGCGCGCGTTCCTGGCAATGCGCGACGCCGGCGTTGAGCACGAACGTTCCGAGCGCTTGCTGCACAACATCCTGCCTGTCGAACTCGCTGCAGAACTCTCCGCGACCGGAGTCGCACGCTCCGCCAGACACGAATCGGCGACGATACTGTTTACCGATTTCAGCGGTTTCACGCAGGTGGCATCCGCAATGCCGGCGGACCGGATGGTGGCGGAATTGAATGAAATATTTGGCGCTTTCGACGACATCTGCGATGAACTGGGCGTCGAAAAGATCAAGACCATAGGCGACGCATACATGGCCGCAGCCGGCTTGCCCAAACCTTGCGCGGATCACGCACATCGGTGCGTGCGCGCGGGCCTACGCATGCTGAACTATCTTGAACAGAGGAACCGAACGGCCGCCTTCAAGTGGTCGCTTCGCGTCGGCGTTCACTCGGGTCCGGTGGTCGCCGGTGTCGTCGGCAAGCGAAAGTATGCCTATGACATCTGGGGCGATACTGTTAACGTAGCGTCGCGCATGGAGAGCGCTGGCGAGGCTGGCCGGGTCAACGTTTCGGCCTACACCTTCGATCTGATTCGAGACGAATTCGCCTGCGAATATCGGGGCAAGGTGACTGCCAAGGGCAAAGGCGAGATCGATATGTACTTCGTTACCGGTGCACTCCGTCAGAGCACAAACGGGATCAACGCGTAGACCTCGGATCGATATTTCGCATAATCCTCGCCGAACGCTTCGCCCATCCAGCGTTCCTCGTGCTGGAGTTTCCGCCACACGACGGCAAACATGATCAATACGGCCAGCAGCCCGCGCCATTCCCCTCGCGCGACTACCGTGCCCGCCATCGCGAGCAGCCCGCCGCTGTAGATCGGGTGCCGGACGAAATGGTAAGGCCCGCTGCGTATGAGCTCATGATCGCTCTTGAGCGTGACCGTTCCGCTCCAATTCTTTCCGAGATGGGTTCTCGCCCAAACGGCGAAGGCAAGGCCCGCCGCCACCACCGCGGCGCCGATCCAGTGCGTGGCCGGCCCGCCGGGAAACATGCGCTCGCCAAGGACTCCCCATGGCAAACTCCGCGGCGCAAACAACAGCAGGATGGCGACAGTCATCGGCACCAGGTGCGCGGAGCGCGAGGCAATCGATTCCTCGCGTGCGGTGGCCTTGACCTTGGAGGCCGAGAGCAACCAGTACACGGAGCATGCCAGCCACAGGAAAGGAATCACATAATGGTAGAGCAGGTCCATGGCACCTCCTCGCGGTTGCCGCACGTGCATTCGAAGTCCCCGGCAGGCGCCAGCAGCGTACCACAGCGGCGGAACTCGCCAATGTCTGCCCCTGGCCGATTAGCGACTGTCAGCACGCGAACCGGGAGATCATTCGCGGAGATTCGTTGCCTGACCCAACCGGCATTGCAATCGGCCGAGCGCAAGCGCAACATGTTCTCAACCAAATGTCAGCAGCGCCAAATCAGTGTCTGGCCGTCGCCATCGGCCAGACGCGCGAAAAAAGCAGGATTGAATTTCCGTTCATTGAAAGGCGCACCCGTGAACATCCCCGGCACGCGAGGCGGTAACGGCGGTCAAGGGGTTCCACCGCCGCGGCGCCGGCATCCGGTACAACGCCGGCTGCTTCACGTCGTCGCGGTGCTGCACCGATGGGCGGAGTCGGGGTGGGTACGGAGTACGACCGCGACGTGGGGGTTCGCGCAGAGCGCCATCCTTCCCGGCCCGGACTGCGCGTTGCTGATCCCGCTGGGCCTCGCCGATCCGAAGCGCGTGTTCTCGTTCGCCTTGTGGACGACCGTCGGCTCGTTCTTCGGTGCGCTCGCCGCCTACTCCATCGGCGTGTTTGCCTTCGACAGGCTCGGTATTCCACTGCTGTCACTGGTCGGCATCGGCACGGACAATATCCAGCAAGCCCGCAATATGTTCGCCGAGCACACCTTGCTGGTCGTGCTTGCCGGCTCCATGGGGCTGGTTCCGTCGAAGCTGATGAGCATCACCGCCGGCGGGTTCGGCGTTCCTTTTGTTCCGTTTGCGCTGGTCTTCCTCGTCGGGCGCAGCGCTCGCTACGTAATCGTAGCGACGATCATCCGATACGCGGGATCGAGGCTCGTGGCTTGGATAGAACGCAGGGTAGGCAGGCCGCTAGCGACGTTACGCTGAGACATCCTGCACGATTTTTTGCCGCAGGCATCCAAACTTACATCATTTTCTCTAGAACTCTATCCCGGGCGCCCTGAGGCAGGAGCATCGGCAATGTCCATTTGAGGAATTTGTTCTGAACAATCGCATAGCGGATCTTTGGCTTCTCTGTTTCAAAAATATCTCCGATCTGCCGCGAGCACTCCTCCAGGGGCATACCGCCTTTCCCTGCAGCTAGAGCTTTGCCATAGAACCTGGCGAGCGAAGCGTAATACGAAGTCCCTTCGAAGCGCTGCAGCGAGCCCTTGTCCCAGATCGGCGTCTGGATCGCGCCAGGCCCGATGATAATCACCGCGATGCCATAGCGTATGAATTCCAGGCGCATGGCATGCGACATGCCTTCCAGCGCATGCTTGGTACCGCTATAGGGACCCATATAAGGGCCTGCCAGCTTGCCGGCTGCCGAACTCATGTTCAAAATCCTTCCGGGCAACGACGGATGATCTTTTTGCGCGCCCAGCAGTGGCAGAAAGGCTTTGGTCACCCGCAGCAGGCCGAACAGGTTCACCTCGAAATTGTAGGCGATCTCCTCGATCGAGAGCAGTTCGATCGGTCCGTCGACATTGATGCCAGAATTGTTGATGAGCCCGCCCAGTCCCTGCCCGTTGCACCGGCCTTGGACTTCAACCACCGCGCGCTCGACAGCTGCAGCATCGGTAACATCGAAGCGCAGCGGCAGGAAATTGGCACCCAGTTCGGATTGCACCCGGTCCGCATCTTCCATTTTGCGCACGCTGCCGAAGACCGTGTAGCCTCTACGGATCAGTTCCTTCGCGGTTCCATAGCCAATTCCTGTGGACGCGCCTGTGATCAGGACGAATTTGGATTTGGGTTTCACAATCGCTTTGCGTTTGCTGGCTTGCGCCTAACACTCAATCGATATCCCGATCGGTACGCCGCCTGGCGAAGTACAGGCCCGCGAGCGGCCATATGCTGAGGTAGAAAGCGAGGTAGATCGACAGTCCCCAAACCAGCGCGCTTCGATAGGGCCCGTGCGTCAGCCAGACGATGACGCCAGTGGTTACGCCCCAGACGAAGACATCGGCGACGACGCGCGGCCAGGCCTTCGCTATCATGTGCCAGACATCGACGGCGCCGTAAAGCGCCGCGATCATGCGGATCGCCAGATAGACTCCGAGCGCAAAGGCGGCAAGCTGCAGCAGCGCAGTCATGCGCCCGCCTGTTGCGCAAGTATGCGCACGCTGCCCAGGTTGCCGTCGACGGCAATGCGATCGCCGCTGCGTATTTTTTGCGTCGCTTCCGCGACGTCCACCACGCAGGGCATGCCGAATTCTCGCGCCACCGTTCCGGCGTGCGAGAGATAGCTCCCGACCTCGACCACGGCCGCACCCGCGGTCAGGAACAGCGGCGTCCACGCGGGGTCGGTGTAGGGCGCGACCAGCACCTCGCCCGGCGTCAGTTCCACGTCTATGGACGGATCGAGGATCACGCGCGCAATGCCTTCATAGGCGCCCGGCGAAGCGGGCTGCCCCTGCAGCTGCATGGCGCCCTCATGCTGCGTCGCCGGCGCATATTTCTCCGCCATCTCGATGCCTATGGCCTTGGGCGGACCCATCTTGCACAAACGGATATGCTCGATGCGCCGTTCGCGTATCCGGTCCTCCACGTCCAGCCATTGCAGGCGGCCGGCCTGCAAGCCGGTGAGCTCCTTCGTCCGCAGGAAGAAAATGTCGTCCTTGCATTTGAGCTTGCCCTGGCGCAGGAGTTCGCTTTCGATGCGCAGCACCTTCTTGCGCACCACGCCGAAGCCCATGATGTAATAGAAGCGCGAGTTCTCGCGCAGCTTCAGAAAGTAGCGCACCTGTTCCGCGGCAAACAGGATGAACCGCAAGCGCAACCCGAAGGCAGGCTCGAGCGGCAGCGTTTGCAGCCTGGTGCGCAGCTCATCGATCAAGGCTGCGCGCGCCTCGGCGGCCTTCTTTTCGTGCATTGAAGGCCCGGACTCGATCAGCAGGTAGTTGCGCACCATTCCCAGCACCACCGCAGGGTTCTCGTCCCAGCGCGGGGAGCGCATTTCGAACTCCTTGATGGCGCGGTGGCCGTTCGTGGCTAGGAAAGCGTCAAGATCGCGCAAGAACTCCCGCGCCTCGCTTGCCTGCCTGAGCTCGGCGAGCGCCCGCTCCGGCACCTGCGCGAGGAGTATGGCGCGTACGCGGGCATTGCGATTCGCCTCGAGCGCAAGCGCCCAGATGCCGCGGCCCATTTCCGCCGACAGCACGCCTTCGGAGCCTGAGCCGAGCAGGGTCTCGGCATCGGCGCGCACATCGGGGGCCCAGCGCCGCACCAGCCCGCGCAGCAAGCGCATCCGCGACATGAATCTCACGGCCGAGAGATTGACAATTAAGGGCATATGTCCGACCGCATCGCCCAGCTGCGGCAACAGCAACAGCCTGATCATGGCATCAGCAGGACTCATGGAAGCGTCGGCATCGACCTTGGCGCAAAGCGCCCGATAGCTGTCCAGGGCGCCGTCGGGGAGAGCTCGCGTGCGCAAGAACAGGACCGCGTTCGCCAGTAGGAACAGCAAGCCCTTGACCAGCAAGGCGGGCAGTTTGGCGATGGAGAGCTTCCACGCAGGCGCATCCGTTTCGATCGAGTAGACATGCTCGGCCAGCGCTTCGGCCGAAACTTTGAACGGCAGCAGGCGCTGCAGCGCTTCGACGTCGACATAGACCCAGCCGTGGATGGAGCGGATTCCGGGCGGCCATATCATCAGATTTTCGGACAGCGGCGTAAACGGATCGGTGAAATTCTCCACCAGCGGCTTGAACAGCACGTATTTGCCCTCGACATCGCGGCCGATGTCCTCGCGCCCCATGACCGTGATCGGGCGCGACTGCAGCAGATAGAAGCTGCCGTCGCAGATCGCCCACTCCACGTCCTGCGGCTTGCCAAAATGCGACTCGCATTTGAGCGACCACTCGGCGACGGTGCGCAGAAGTTCGGGCGTGAGCGATTCGCGCCGGCGCATTGCGTTGGGGACTTCGTCGAGCCGCGCCTTCTGCCCCGCTTCGAGGTGCGCCGCGACCATCAGCCGCTTGTCGGCCACGCGCTGCGATCGAACCCGCAGGTCGGCGCGCTCCAGCACGTAGTTGTCCGGCGTGACGCGACCGTCCACGATGGCCGCGCCCATGCCCCAGCTGGACTCGATGATCACTTCATCGCGCGAGCCACTGACCGGATTCGCGGTGAAGCTCACGCCGGACACTTCGGAGGCGATCATTTCCTGCACCACCACCGCCATCGACACCGACGCGTGATCGATGCCGTGCGTGGCGCGATAAGACACCGCTTCCGGGCTCCACAACGAGCCCCAGCACTGCCTCACTTTTTTCAGCAATTGCGCCTTGTCGACGTAGTAATAGGTGCCGTGCTGACCGGCGAAGCTCGCCGCGCCCAGATCTTCCGCAGTGGCGGAACTTCTCACCGCACAGACGATAGGCCGCCCGCGGTTCTCGATCAATCTGCCATGGGCTGCGAGGGTGAGATCCGACAGTCCCCTTGGCAATTCCTCGTTTTCGAGACGCTCGCGTATGAGGATGCAGCGCTGCACGATTTCGTCCGGCGGCGCGGAAATGAGTTCGCGCAGTGCAGCGCCCAGATCGAGGGTCTCCAGGAAGCGGGCGTAGGCGCCGGCGCAGACGACGAATCCGGACGGAACCGGAAAGCCGTTGCGCAGCAGCTCACCTAGGTTGGCGCCATTGCCTCCGACCCGGCCCGCGTCGCCGGCGCCTACTTCGTCCAGCGAAAGGACGAGCGAGGTCACGGGTTTTCCCCGGCCGATGCGCTTTCGTTCATCGTGTCCCCGCTCCTGCGTGCGCTTGCGTTTCAGCTTGTTATTCGAGCAACCGAACTCAGTCTAGGACAAATGCCGGCGAAAAGCCATGGCCGACCGGCATTGCAATCGGCCGGACGATCGCGCACTATGGTGCCCGGCGCAATGCGCGACAGCTCGGCAATTGCACCACAGCATCGCCATCGGCCGGGGCCGAGAAAATCGCAGGATTGAATTTCCCATCGCCTTTCAAATAGCATCCCGCAATGTCCCCCACCAAGCTGATGTTTCGCGTCCTTGTTCGGGCCGTGCTTTGCCTGCTGGTTTCCGCCGCCTGCTATTTCCTGTTCACCGCCGCGCTCGGCGCAACCGGCCAGGCATCCCAAACCAGAATAATCTGGGCCATGACCATCGTCGCCAGCGGCGTGGTGTGGGCATTTGCCTTCGTGCGCCCGGCCTTAGAGCTGGTGGGAGTGCTGGCCGACGCGGTTCATACGCTAGCCTGGCGCGAGGAGAACGGGCGCTATTTCAGCTTCGACGGGCAGAAGATCAGGGTCGTCGTCGTCGACGGCGAGCCGTGGGTGGCCGAAGCGGATGTGTTCAAGGTATTGGACCCGAAAACGCTGCACCATCTGCACTGGCAAAAAATGCCCGCCGACGAATACGGCGAGATTTCAGGGCCGGAGCTGAAGGGCTTTTCCGAGAAGGGCGTAGAAAAGCTGTTTGCCGGGAGAACGGACGACCATTCGCGGCGGTTTCGAAAGTGGCTGATCGGGGAGGTGTTCTTCCCGTTTCACCGGGCGCGCGAGCGCGGATTGCCGCCGCCGTGGGCTTAGTGCCTCTGATCGCCGATTCGGAAAGCAATGCGTGAAGCGAGCGGAAAAATGATTTCGAAGCGTTCGCTGCGCGGCAGCACGCGCGCGACGGTCGCGGGGACATTGTGCGGCGCGTGGGGGCTCTGGTCGCGGTTGCATGAGCGTTCGTCGGGCGGGGGCGGTTCCGGCCATGCGCGCGAGTCGATCGGCGTATCCTGACGACCAAGCTGAACCATTCGATCGTGACCGTTGTCACATACAGGCGAGGCGTATTGCCTTATGTTGATCCTTTTCCCACGCAAATTCTCCCGATAGATGGACAACCCCGACCTCCTGCTGCTCGCCCGCGCGCAATTCGGCTTGAACATCGGCTTTCACATCCTCTTTCCCAGCCTCACCATCGCGCTGGCCTGGTTCCTGGTGTACTTCCGCATCCGCTACGCGAAGACCGGCGACCCAGCCTGGCTCGCGACCTACAAGCTGTGGGTAAAGATATTTGCGCTCAGCTTCGCAATGGGCGTGGTCTCGGGTATCACCATGTCCTTCCAGTTCGGCACCAACTGGCCCGGTTTCATGAACCACGTCGGCAATATCGCCGGACCGCTGCTCGCGTTCGAGGTGCTGACCGCGTTCTTCCTCGAGGCCACGTTTCTCGGCGTGATGCTGTTCGGCATGAACCGCGTGCCCGCCTGGGTGCACATCGGCGCGACGCTGCTGGTGGCGGTCGGCACCCTGTTCTCGGCGTTCTGGATACTCGCGCTCATTTCGTGGATGCACACGCCTGCCGGGCAGGTGATGGACGGCGGCGCGCTGATCGCGGGCGACTGGATGCAGGTGATTTTCAATCCCTCCTTCCCCTACCGCATGACGCACATGCTGCTCGCATCCGGGCTCACCGCCGCCTTCGTGGTGGCGGGCCTGTCGGCCTGGCGCCTGCTGCGCGCGAGCGCGGACGCCTCGGCGCTGCGCACGCTGCGCACCAGCGTCGTGGTCGCTGCGGTGATCGCACCGCTACAGATCTTCGCGGGCGACCTGCACGGGCTGAACACGCTCGAACATCAGCCGGCGAAAATTGCCGCGATGGAGGCCTTGTGGAACACCGAACGCGGCGCGCCGCTGGTGCTGTTCGCCATCCCCAACGAGGAAAAACGGCGCAACGATTTCGCCATTGAAATACCGAAAGTCGCGAGCCTGATACTCACGCACGACCTGAACGGCGAGGTGAAGGGCATAGACGCGTTCGCCCCCGACACGCCCGGTGCGGAACAGCTCGCGCCGCCGGTAGCGCCCGTGTTCTTCGCGTTTCGCATCATGCTGGCGCTGGGGGTGCTCATGCTCGCGCTGGCGTGGACCGGCGCCTGGCTCCTGCGCAAGGACCGCGCGCCGCCGCGATGGCTGCTGTGGACCTTCGCCGCCTGCACTTTTTCCGGCTGGCTGGCAACGCTCGCCGGCTGGATCGTCACCGAGGTCGGACGCCAGCCCTGGCTGGTCACCGGAATTTTGAAGACCGCGCAGGCAGTGGGCCGCATCCCCGAAGCGCAGCTGGGCGCGAGCCTCACCGGCTACGTGCTGGTCTACGCGCTCATGCTCGGGGCTTATATGGTGGTGATTACCCACCTTGCAGGAAAGGGAGCACAAACAGTGAAGGCGGTGAGGACATGAGCCTCGACCTGCCGCTGATTTTTGCCGCGCTGATGGGTGTGGCCGTGCTCGCCTATGTCGTGCTCGACGGCTACGACCTCGGCGTGGGCATGCTCATGCCCGCCGCCGAGCCGCAAGAACAGGATCTGATGGTGTCCTCGATCGGGCCGTTCTGGGACGCGAACGAAACCTGGCTGGTACTCGGGGTGGGCATCCTGCTGGTGGCGTTCCCGGTGGCACATGGCGTAGTGCTGGGCGCACTCTACCTGCCGGTGGCGGCGATGCTGATCGGACTGATGCTGCGCGGCGTGGCATTCGAATTTCGCGTCAAGGCGGAGGGCTGGCACCGCGAACTGTGGAACTGGCTGTTCTACCTCGGTTCGTTTCTGGCTTCGTTCTCGCAAGGCCTGATGCTCGGGCGCTACATCACCGGCTTCGAATCCGGCTTCGGCTATCTGCTGTTCGCCGTGGTGGTGGGCGCCGGACTGTGCGGCGGCTACGTGCTCCTCGGCGCGACCTGGCTGATCTACAAGACCGAGGGCACGCTGCAAAGGAAGGCGCTCGCCTGGGCGCGCTGGGGTCTGCTGTGGGTGGCGCTGGGCGTCACCGCGGTGAGCCTGGCCACGCCGCTGGTGAGCGATACGGTGCAGCTCAAATGGTTCGATTTTCCGAAGACGCTGGGACTGATGCTGCTGCCGCTGGTGACGCTCCTCGCCTGGATCTGGGTATGGCGTTCGACCGGGCGCCTGTCGCGCGGCGCGGCGGGTGCGGCGCAGGGCGCGCCTTTTGCCGGTGCGGTGGCAATTTTCGTGCTCGCCTTTATCGGCCTCGCATACAGCCTGTTTCCTTACGTGGTAATGGACCGGCTGACGTTCTGGGACGCCGCGGCGCACCCCTCCTCGCTGAAAGTGGTGCTCGTCGGCGCGCTGATCGTGCTGCCGTTCATCTTCGCCTACACGGCGTTTTCCTATTACGTGTTCCGCGGCAAGGCGCGGCCCGGGCTGTACGACTAGCGAAAAATGCGCGCCGGGGGCGCCATGCCGGCTTATGTCGCATGCCACCAGAGGACTTGCGCGCTGCGCCGCGAAGC
>CAKKSJ010000468.1 GCA_919902965.1 Burkholderiales bacterium | reverse complement strand
GCGGCCGACGGCCAGCCTGGCGGAGACCCGCTGCGCCAATGGCGCAAGCTCCACAAGGGCACTTCGCTCTGGTGGTACGCCCAGGCGCGCAACAAGAAATCGGTCACGGTCAATCTGCGCCTGGCAGAAGGGCAGGAGATCGTGCGCACGCTTTCCCGGGATGCCGACGTCGTGATCGAAAATTTCCGCCCCGGCACCATGGAAAAATGGGGCCTGGGTTACGAGTGCCTCGCTGCGGAAAATCCAGGGCTGATCATGCTGCGCCTGTCTGGATTCGGTCAGACCGGGCCCTATCGGGACCAGGCCGGATTTGGCGCGATCGGCGAATCCATGGGTGGATTGCGCTACCTGACCGGCTATCCTGATCAAGCGCCTGTGCGGCCGAATTTGTCGATCGGCGATTCGCTCGCGTCTTTGCATGGCGTCATCGGCGTGATGATGGCCTTGCATCATCGCAATATGAACGGCGGCCGCGAGTCCGGCAAAGGTCAGGTGGTGGACGTGGCGCTGTACGAGGCGGTGTTCGCCATGCTCGAGAGCACGCTGCCCGAGTTCGACCTGTATGGCATCGTGCGGGAGCGCAGCGGCAGCAATCTTTCGGGCATCGTGCCGTCCAACACTTATCTTGCCAAGGACGGGCAGCATGTGCTGATCGCGGCCAACGGCGACAGCATTTTCAAGCGACTGTGCACGGCCATGGGGCGCGACGACCTCGGCAACGATCCCACGCTTGCCGACAACGCCGGTCGCGCGAAACGCGCCAGCGAACTCGACGCGGCGATCGGCGGCTGGGCTGCCGAGCACGATGCGGCCGAATTGCTGGTTCTGCTGGATGAGGCGCAGGTGCCGAGCGGCAAGATCTACAGCATCGCCGATATCGCGCAGGACCCGCAATATCTTGCGCGCGAAATGATCCGCCAGTTCACGCTAGGCGACGGCACGCCATTGAAACTGCCGGGTATCGTGCCCAAGCTCTCGGAAACCCCGGGTGATGTCAATTGGATTGGACCCGAACTCGGCGCGCATACCGACGAGGTCTTGGTTGCGCACGGATACGATGCAGCGTCGATTGCCGCATTGCGCAAGAAGAAAGTGATATGAAGGCAAGGGCGGGGCGACAGTTGGGAGTGTTCTGGGAACAAGGCGCGTTGACAGGCGGATAGGGCTGTGTGAGCATGGATACGGATGGCAGGAGAGCCGCGTACTAGCTACTCCGGTCAAGGTTGATTAAAAATATTGAGGGGATAAGCATGTCGAACTGGATCAGATTCGCGCTGGGTGCCATCGTGTTCGCGCTGACTGCGCAGGCGCAAGGCGCTCTGGAAAAGACCAAGGTGCATATTGCCGTAGGCGGCAAAGCGGCGTTCTATTACCTGCCGCTTACTATCGCCGAGCAACTGGGCTATTTCAAAGACGAAGGCCTGGATGTCACCATCAGCGATTTCGCCGGCGGTTCGACGGCGCTGCGCGCAGTCGTCGGGGGCAGCGCCGACGTTGTCTCCGGTGCCTACGAGCACACCATCAGCCTGCAGAGCAAGAAACAATTCTTTCAGGCCTTCGTGCAGCAGGGCAGATTGCCGCAGATTTCCCTGGGCGTGGCCGCCGCGCGGGCAGCGAGCTACAAGTCTCCCAAAGATCTGAAAGGCATGAAGATCGGCGTATCCGCGCCGGGTTCGAGCACGAATAATCTGGTCAAGCAGATGCTTGTCAAAGAAGGGCTCAAACCCACGGATGCGGCCATCGTCGGCGTTGGCACCGGTTCCGGGGCGATCGCGGCGATGAAAAGCGGGCAGATCGATGCGATATCCAATGTCGATCCGGTGATGACCAAACTGGAGCAGGACGGCGCCATTAAGATAATCGCCGATACCCGCACCTACAAGGGCACGATTGCGGTATGGGGCGCGCCCCTGCCAGCAGGTTGCCTGTATGCCCCGATCGAATTCGTGCGGAAGAATCCTAATTCCATTTCTACTTCAATAGGGCATTAACGATCCAGTCCCAGGCAACGATG
>CAKKSJ010000467.1 GCA_919902965.1 Burkholderiales bacterium | reverse complement strand
CTCGGCTTCACGCTGCCGCCGTGCTTCGGTGCGTACCTGCTGTTTCTGCAATTGCGGGTCGATCCACCTTTCACGTTCAAGCTTGAGCCTTCCCAATGCCTTACGCGCCTCCGCCAGTGTCATGGGACCAAACTCGCCGAGCTTGATCTCGCGCAGTGCGCCATCACTTGCCCGGTAGCGGTAGAAAAATACGCGGGCGGCATTCGTGCGGCGTACCCGCAATCCCGGGTGATCGGGATCGCCGCACTCGTCACCCGAGCGCATGTCGGCGATAATCCGGGGTGAGAGCATTGGGGGCGGTCTTTTCATTTCGATTGGATCGTAAACCTATACCGCCACCTACACCAAACAGCCTGACAAGGTTGTGCAAGAATGGTCTAGTTTGTATTCACGGTACAGCATGAAAATTGGATTAAGCGTCATATGAACAAATGGTTACGAGCGACTTCGGCAAGGATGACAGCAACTTGAAAGACCCAGGTTTTAGCAACAATACGCCAATGATGCAGCAGTACCTGCGCCTGAAGGCGCAGCATCCGGACATCCTGCTGTTCTACCGCATGGGCGATTTCTACGAGCTGTTCCACGCCGACGCGGAAAAAGCGGCGCGGCTGCTGGACATCACCCTCACCACACGCGGCGCGTCCGCCGGCGTGCCGATCAAAATGGCCGGCGTGCCCTACCATGCGGTGGAGCAATACCTGGCCAAGCTTCTGAAGCTGGGCGAGTCAGTGGCGATCTGCGAGCAGATCGGCGATCCGAACACCTCAAAGGGCCCGGTAGAGCGCGCGGTCACGCGTATCGTCACGCCGGGCACGCTCACCGATTCGGCCCTGCTCGACGAAAAATCCGACAACCTGCTGCTTGCGCTTTCGATTGAAAACAACAGCGCGGGCCTCGCCTGGCTGAGCCTTGCCAGCGGAGAATTGCGCGTGGCCGAAATCCCGCAGCGCCTGCTCGCGGGCGAACTCACGCGACTGCGCCCGGCAGAAATCCTGCTCGCCGACCGCGCGTCGGTCTCGGGCCTGAACGGATCGGCAGCCATAACACGCCTGCCCGAATGGCATTTCGAGCATGACGCAGCGCGCCAGCAGCTGCTCAAGCATTTCAACGTGCACTCGCTGGCGGGCTTCGGCTGCGAGGACCTGCGCCCTGCCATTGCCGCGGCCGGCGCGCTGCTCGAATACGCGCGCAAGACCCATGGTCAGGCCTTGTCGCATGTGAATGCACTGCGCCCGGAGCGCACGGACGACTACGTGCGCATGGATGCCGCCACGCGGCGCAATCTCGAACTCACCGAAACCCTGCGCGGCACGCCCGCCCCGACACTGTGCAGCCTGCTCGATGGCTGCGCCACCGGCATGGGCAGCCGGCTGTTGCGCCACTGGCTGCATCATCCCCTGCGCGACCGCGCCGCGCTGGCGAATCGCCACGAAGCCGTAGAAGAACTGGCGCAGGCGACAGGCAGCACGCTGCGCGAGGCATTGCGCCGCATTGCCGACGTGGAACGCATCGGCGCGCGCATCGCGCTGAAAAGCGCGCGGCCGCGCGACCTCTCCGGCTTGCGTGACAGCCTCGCCGCGCTGCCCGATCTCGCCGCGCAATTCGCCGCCGCGTCCGCGCCGCGCCTCGCCGAGCTGCGCGAGGGCCTCGCCGTGCCGCCGGATGCCGCCGCCCTGCTCGCGCGCGCGATCCTGCCCGAGCCTGCGACGCTGCTGCGCGAAGGCGGTGTCATCAATGACGGCTACGACGCCGGCCTGGATGAGTTGCGCGCGCTGCAGACCAACTCGAGCGAATTCCTGGTCGCGCTCGAAGCGCGTGAGCGCGAGCGCAGCGGCATTCCCAACCTCAAGGTCGAATACAACCGCGTGCACGGCTTCTACCTCGAGGTGACCCACGCCCACGTCGAGAAGATACCCGCCGATTACCGCCGGCGTCAGACGCTGAAAAACGCCGAACGCTATATCACGCCGGAACTGAAAACCTTCGAGGACAAGGCGCTGTCCGCGCAGGAGCGCGCGCTCGCGCTGGAGAAAGTCCTCTATGAGCAGCTGCTCGAAACGCTGCAAGCGCACATTCCGGCGCTGCAACGCATTGCACGCAGCCTGGCCGAAGTCGATGTGCTGGGCAGTTTCGCTGCAGACAGCCTGCGCCTCAACTGGTGCCGGCCGCAATTCGTGGATGAAGCGCTGATCGAAATCGAGGCCGGCCGCCATCCAGTGGTGGAAGCGCAGGTGGACCAGTTCATCGCCAACGACTGCCGGCTGAATGCTGCGCGCCAGCTGCTGCTGATTACCGGGCCGAACATGGGCGGCAAGTCCACTTACATGCGCCAGGTGGCGCTGATCGTGCTGCTCGCCCATGTCGGCGCCTTCGTGCCGGCGCGCGCGGCGCGCCTCGGCCCCATCGACCAGATATTCACGCGCATCGGCGCAGCTGACGATCTCGCCGGCGGCCGTTCCACTTTCATGGTGGAAATGACCGAGAGCGCCAACATCCTGCACAACGCCACGGCGGCGAGCCTGGTGCTGATGGACGAAGTCGGGCGCGGGACATCCACATTCGACGGCCTGGCGCTGGCCTGGGCCATCGCGCGTCACCTGATTGAAAAAAACCGCAGCTACACTTTGTTCGCGACGCACTATTTCGAATTGACGCGGCTGGCGCTGGAATATCGCGAAGCCGCGAACATTCATCTGGACGCGGTGGAGCACAAGGATTCCATTGTGTTCCTGCACGCCGTGGAGGAAGGACCGGCCTCGCAAAGCTACGGCCTGCAGGTGGCGGCGCTCGCCGGCGTGCCCGGCAGCGTGACACGCGCGGCCAAACGCTATCTGCTGCAACTGGAGCAGCAGAGCCTGAGCCAGGGCGGCCAGACCGACCTGTTCGCCGGCGCCGCGCCGCAGACCGAAGCCGAACCGCACCCGGCGCTGGACCTGCTCGCACAGATCAAACCCGACGAACTGAGTCCGAAGGAAGCGCTGGATCTGTTGTACAAACTGAAGAAGCTATGATGCGTTTCGTACTCGGGCTGGCGCTCGCGCTAATGGCGACGCTGGGCCAGGCTCAAGCGCCGGCGCGCTTTTCCTTCGCCATCGTCGGCGATGCGCCCTATAACCGCCTGGAAGAAACCGTGTTCGCGAAAATGCTGCAGCAGATCGACCAAGAGGACCTCGCCTTCGTCCTGCATATCGGCGATTTCAAGAACGGCAGCAGTCCTTGCAGCGACAGCTTGTACGCCCAACGCCTGCAACAGTTCCAGTCCGTGCGGCACCCATTCGTTTTTGTTCCGGGCGACAACGAGTGGACCGATTGCCACCGCAGCGGCGCAGATCCCCTGGAACGGCTCGCAAAACTGCGCGAACTGTTCTACCCGGACGACTACAGCCTCGGCCAGCACAAGCTCAGGCTAGAGCGCCAGAGCGCCGATCCGCGCTTTGCCGAATATCGCGAAAACCTGCGCTGGCGCCTGGGCGCGACTTTGTTCATCGGCTTGAACCTTCCCGGCAGCAATAACAATTTTGGCCGCACGCCGCAAATGGACGCCGAATATGCACGACGCAGCACGGCCAATGCCGCCTGGCTCGCCGAGGGTTTCGATGTGGCGAAAACCAGCGGCGATTTGGCGGTGTTCATCGCGATCCAGGCCGATCCCCATTTCGAACGCGCGTCGCGGCGCCCGGCCAATGCGGCCGACGGCTACACTCAATTCCGGCAGGCCCTGCTCGCGCATACCCTGGCCTACGCCAAGCCGGTGATCCTGATCCACGGCGACGGCCACCGCTACCGCGTCGATCATCCGCTCTTCGACCCGGCCACGCACAAGCCGGTCGAGAATTTCACCCGCATCGAGAGCTTCGGTTCACCGCTCCTCGACTGGATTCGGGTAGGCGTGGACCCGGCCGATCCCAGGCTGCTTGCGATCAATACCGGCACCGAGGTCAATTCAGCGCAGTAAGGGCGCGTTCGCAGGCCGACCAGCGCCAGCGCGAACAGGTACAGATCGATCAACAGGCGCGCCAGGCGAAGTATGCCGAGCAGGCTGCCGAACGCGCCGCCCGGCAGCGCATACAAGCCGACAAAGCGCAATTGCGCGAACTGTGCCGGCAGCGCTACGGCCGCACCGATTGCTGAACGCTGCGGGTCCGTACGCCCTGCCCCGTGAATCGGGCGAGCTAGAAGCTATGGTCCGGTGTGCCGCGCGATGTAGGCTTTGACCGCAGCCGCATCCGCATCCATCACCGCAAAGCGCTGCGGCAGGGACTCGAGGCTTTCACAGCCGGGAGGATAGTCGGGATCGCGCCCCAGCGCCTCGCGTATGGTCTGCGCGAACTTCACCGGCAGCGCGGTCTCAAGACAAATCAGCGGCACGCCAGGCTGACGCTGTTCCAGCCCGACTTTGAGCCCGTCCGCGGTATGCGTGTCTATCATCACGCCATAATCCTTGTACACGCGGCGGATCGTCGCGAGCCGGTCAGCGTGGGTGCTGGAGCCCGATACGAATCCGAATTCTTTTGCGTTGGCGAAGTAAGGCGTGCCGGCGAGATTGAACGCGCCGCCCGCGTCGACTTTGCTCCACAGCCTTTTCACCATGGCCGCGTCGCGCCCGACCAGGTCAAACGCGAAGCGCTCGAAATTGGATGCTTTGGAAATGTCCATGGACGGGCTGGAGGTCTGCGCGACCTCGCCGGCCGGACGCACGCGGTAACTGCCGCTGCGGAAAAACTCGTCGAGCACATTGTTCTCGTTGGTGGCGAGGATCAGCCGCGCGATCGGCAAACCCATCATGCGCGCGATATGGCCGGCGCAGATGTTGCCGAAGTTCCCCGAGGGCACCGCGAACGCGACCGCTTCGTCGTTTGATCTGGTCACCGCGAAATAGCCGCGGAAGTAATACACCACTTGCGCCGCGACCCGCGCCCAGTTGATCGAGTTCACCGCGCCGATGCGCTGGCGCGCCTTGAACGCGCTGTCGCTGTTCACCGCCTTGACCATGTCCTGGCAATCGTCGAACACGCCGCGCACGGCGATATTGAATATATTGGCGTCCTGCAGCGAAAACATCTGCGCCGTCTGGAACGCGCTCATTTTCCCCAGCGGTGAAAGCATGAATACGTTCACGCCGCGCTTGCCGCGCAGCGCATATTCGGCCGAGGATCCGGTATCGCCCGAAGTGGCGCCGAGGATGTTGATGCGCTCGTTTTTTTTCGCCAGCACGTACTCGAACAAATTGCCGAGCAGCTGCATCGCCATGTCCTTGAACGCGAGCGTCGGCCCGTTGGACAATTCGAGGATGTGCAGGCCGGGCTCCAGCGTCTTGACCGGCGTGATCGCCTCGCTGCGGAACACCGCGCTGGTATAGGTTTTCGCGCACAGGGCTTGCAGGTCCGCGGCCGGGATGTCATCGCAAAACTTGCGCAGCACTTCAGAGGCGAGCTCGGCCTAGGACAGGCTGCGCCAGGCGGCGAGCTCGGCGGGGCTGATCTGCGGATAGGTTTCGGGTACGGCCAACCCACCGTCCGGACACAGGCCGCCCAGAAGAATCTGCGTGAAAGTCTGCGGCGCCATGCCGCCACGCGTCGAAACGTAGCGCATGGTGAAACTAGTTGCGTCCTAGTTCTTCGAGCCGGATGCGGGTCACCTTGCCCGACACCACCGGCAGCGCCTCGATCGCGACGATGGCCGCGTTGATCTGCTTTTCGCGCGTCTCGTGCGTGAGCATGATGATGTCCACCTGCTCCTCGCCCTCGGACGGTTCTTTCTGCACCATTGCGTCGATGGAAACCTCGCGGTCGGCGAGGATGCGGGTGATGTCTGCGAGCACACCCGGCCTGTCCACCACGCCCATGCGCAGGTAATAGGAGGTGACTACCTCCTCCATCGGCAATATGGCGACGTCCGACAGCTGATCGGGCTGGAACGCAAGATGGGGTACGCGGTGTTCCGGATCGGCGGTGTGCATGCGGGTTACGTCGACCAGATCCGCGACCACGGCGCTCGCCGTTGGTTCGGCGCCGGCGCCCGCGCCGTAATACAGGGTGGCGCCGACCGCGTCGCCCTTCACCAGGATCGCGTTCATGATCCCCTCGACATTAGCGATCAGGCGTCGCACCGGGATCAGCGTCGGGTGCACGCGCAACTCTATGCCTTCGGCTGTCCTGCGTGTGATCCCGAGCAGCTTGATGCGGTAACCGAGTTGTTCGGCGTAGCGTATATCGGCCTGTGTCAGCGCAGAAATGCCTTCGGTATAGGCCTTGTCCAGCTGCATCGGGATACCGAAGGCGATCGCCGACATGATGGTGAGCTTGTGCGCGGCATCGACGCCTTCGATGTCGAAAGTCGGATCGGCCTCGGCATAACCCAGGCGCTGCGCTTCCTTTAAGACCGTATCGAAGGCGAGGCCCTTGTCGCGCATTTCCGACAGGATGAAGTTCGATGTTCCGTTGATAATGCCGGCGATCCATTCGATGCGGTTGGCGGTGAGGCCTTCGCGCAAGGCCTTGATGATCGGAATGCCCCCGGCTACCGCGCCCTCGAACGCCACCATCACGCCTTTACCCTGCGCCGCGGCAAAGATCTCGTTGCCGTGGGTCGCGAGCAGCGCCTTGTTGGCAGTCACCACGTGCTTGCCGTTGGCGATGGCTTTGAGCACCAGCTCGCGCGCGACGCCGGTGCCGCCTATGAGTTCGATCACGATGTCGATAGCGGGATCGTTCACCACCTCCCAGGCGTCGGCGGCGACCGTTGCCTGGTCTCCGACCAGCTTGCGCGCCCGCGCCAGATCCTGGTCGGCGACCTTGGCAATGCGGATGCCGCGCCCGGCGCGGCGCTGGATTTCCTCCTGATTGCGCGCGAGCACCTTCCAGGTACCGCCGCCGACCGTGCCCGTGCCCAGCAGGCCCACGCTAATCGGCTGCAAGCCGTTGGTTCTTCCGGAATTCTCTGTCACAGTGCGCCGTCCTTCCTGAACATTTCCTTCATGCCTCTGAGCGCCTGCCGTGAGCGGGACTCGTTTTCTATCAGCGCAATGCGCACATGGTCATCGCCCAAATCGCCGAAACCGATGCCCGGGGATACCGCCACTTTGGCTTCGTTGAGAATCTTGGTCGCAAAATCCAGCGAGCCCATCGCGCGGTAGCGCTCCGGGATTTTGGCCCAGATGTACATCGAGGCCTTGGGATTGGCCACCATCCAGCCCATTTCGTGCAGGCCTTTCACCATGACGTCGCGCCGCTTCTGGTATTTGAGGCGGATTTCCTCGACGCACTCCTGCGGGCCCTCGAGCGCCACGATGGATGCGACCTGGATCGGCGCGAACGTGCCGTAGTCGTGATAACTCTTGATGCGCGCCAGCGCATGCACCATGTCCTTGTTGCCGACCATGAAACCGATGCGCCAGCCGGCCATGTTGTAACTCTTGGACATGGTAAAAAACTCCACCGCCACATCGCGCGCGCCCGGCACCTGCATGATGGAGGGCGCCTTCCAGCCGTCGAAGGTGATGTCGGCGTAGGCGAGATCGTGCACCACCATGATGTCGTGCGCCTTGGCCAGTGCAATCACGCGCTCGAAGAATTCCAGTTCGACGCACATCGCCGTCGGGTTCGAGGGAAAGCCGATCACCAGCATTTTCGGCTTCGGGATCAGCTCGCGGATCGCACGTTCGGCTTCCGCGAAAAAATCCACGCCCGGCGTCATGCGCACCGAACGGATATCGGCGCCGGCGATAATGGCGCCGTAGATATGGATCGGATAGCTGGGATTGGGCACCAGCACGGTATCGCCGCGCTCAAGCGTGGCGAGCATCAGATGTGCCAGGCCTTCCTTCGAGCCGATGGTGACGATGGCCTCGGAGTCCGGATCGAACTCCACGCCGTAGCGCCGCTGGTACCAGGTGGTGATGGCGCGACGCAGCCGCGGTATGCCCTTGGAAGCCGAATAGCCGTGGGTATCGGTGCGCTGCGCCGCCTCCACCAGTTTGTCGACGATGTGCCGGGGCGTGGGCCCGTCGGGGTTGCCCATGCTCATGTCGATTATGTCCTCGCCGGCGCGGCGCGCCGCCATCTTCAGCTCGTTGGTGATGTTGAAGACGTAGGGCGGCAGGCGCTCGATTCTCGAAAATTGTCTCATACGGTGCAGCGCAATGTCGCTGTAAGCCCTGAAAAAGTTTATAATTTTAGCTCATTTGGTCACCCCTTGAAGCTCCATCTCTCCAAGCTATCCGGCATCAATCTGTTCACCGGCTACGGTGAGGGTTACGTCATGGTCAATCGGCAGCGTTACGCGCAAAACCTGGTGGTGCTGGGCGACCGGATCGTGACCGACTGGCAGCCTGGCGGATTCGACCACCTGACTGCAGAGGATTTCAGCCGGCTCGCCGGACTGAAAGCGGAAATCGTGCTGCTGGGCACCGGCGCGCGCCTGCGCTTTCCGCGGCCGGAGTTGACGCGCGCGCTCTGCGAGGCGCGCATTGGCCTCGAGGTGATGGATCTCCAGGCCGCCTGCCGCACGTACAATATTCTGGCGGCCGAGGAGCGCAAAGTCGCTGCGGCGCTGTTGTTCAGTTGAATAAGGCCGCCGCCCGCACGCTCATACTGCTGCTCGCCTTCGCGGCGGTTTGGTTCTCCAATCTCGAATATCGCAAACTGGTCAACCCGGACGAGGGGCGTTATGCCGAAATTCCGCGCGAAATGGTGGCCAGCGGCGACTGGACCACGCCGCGCCTGAACGACATCAAGTATTTCGAAAAACCCGCGCTGCAGTACTGGGCTACGGCGGCGGCCTACACCCTGTTCGGCGAACATCAATGGACCGCCCGGCTGTGGAGCGCGCTCACCGGTTTTCTCGGCGTACTCATGGTTTATTTCACCGGCCGGCGGCTGTTCGGGGAGCAGGCCGGCTGGAACGCCGCGCTGGTGCTGGGTTCCAGCCTGCTTTGGGTGCTGATCGGACATGTCAACACCTTGGACATGGGGGTGAGCTTTTTCCTGTCCGCAGCCGTGTGTGCCTTCCTGCTCGCCCAACAGGACACTGCCGCTGCGCGCGCGCGCGAACGCTGGATGCTCGCCGCCTGGGCGGCACTCGCGCTGGCGGTGCTTTCCAAGGGTTTGATCGGCCTGGCGCTGCCGGGTGCGGCGCTCCTGCTCTATATCCTGATCGAACGCGACTGGCGCCGCATCGGGCGTCTGCAGCTCTTTAGCGGGATCGCGCTATTGCTGGTGCTGACCCTGCCCTGGTTCGTGGCGGTATCGCGCGCCAATCCGGAATTCTTTCAATTCTTTTTCATCCATGAACATTTCGAGCGTTTCCTGACCAAACAGCACGGGCGCTACCAGCCGCCCTACTATTTCATCCCGGTGCTGCTGGCGGGCATGCTGCCATGGACGATAGCGCTCATCGACGCCCTGGCGCGCGCCTGGAAGCGCGACCCGCTACAGCGCTTTCAGGCGCAGCGCTTTTTGCTCCTGTGGGCGGCAGTGGTGTTCGTGTTTTTTTCCGTTTCCAGTTCCAAGCTGGTGTCCTACATCCTGCCCATGTTCCCGGCGCTGGCGCTGCTCACCGGCGTGCGCCTGGCACAGCTCGGTGCGCGTGCGCTTGCCTGGCAAACCCTGCCGGCGGCGCTGGCGGGCGTGGCCTTGCTTGCGTTTCTTCCCGGCATCGAGCGCTACGCCAGCCGCGAGGTACCGGTGGAACTGTTCCACGATTATGCCGATTGGCTGATCGCAGCCGGCCTGGTGCAAATTATTGGTGCGGCCGCCTGCGCCTGGTTCGCATGGCGCGGCCGCACGCGTACGGCGCTTATGCTCTTGGCCGGTGCCGGGCTGGTGTTCGCCCAGCTCGCGCTGACTGGCCACGAGAGCCTGTCGCGCGCCAATTCCGCGTATTATATTGTGCAGAAAATAAAATCTGAATTGAAGCCCGGCATGCCCTTTTACAGCGTCGACACCTATGACCAGTCGCTGCAGTTCTATCTGCGGCGCCCCACCACCATGGTGGCCTACAAAGACGAACTGGGTTTCGGCATAGCGCAGGAACCGCAAAAATTCATTCCCGATCTCGCACTTTTCGAAACAAGCTGGAAAGCGGACGCTGAAGCGCTGGCCTTGATGTCGCCAAAAACCTATGAGGGCCTGCGCGCCAAAGGCCTGCCCATGCGCCTCGTCGCCCGCGACACGCGCCGGATTGTCGTCTCCCGGCGTTTGACGGTGCATCCATGAGCGTCGTCAGTTTTTCGCTGCTGATGCTGGGCGTATTCCTCAACGCCCTGGCCCAGCTGTTGCTCAAAGCCGGCACCAACGCAGTCGGGCATTTCGAATTCAGTACCGGCAACATCGTTCCGGTGGGTATGAAGCTCGCGCTCGAGCCGCACATCCTGGGCGGCATGGCCTGCTATGTAGTCAGCCTGGTGGTGTGGATCCTGGGCCTCTCCAGAGTCGAGGTCTCGATCGCCTATCCCCTGCTTTCCCTGGGCTATGTGCTCAACGCCGTGGCGGCCTGGTATCTGTTCGGCGAAGCAGTCAGCATGACGCGGCTTGCGGGCATAGGCGTGATTATCGTCGGCGTCTATATAGTCGCGCGCTCCTGATGGACTACCTGCCGTTCACACGCCCCTCGATAGACGAGGAAACCATCGCGGGCGTGGCCGAAGTGCTGCGCTCAGGCTGGATCACCAGCGGTCCCTGCGTGAAACAACTGGAACAGGCGCTGTCGCAGTATTTCGGCGGCCGGCCGGTGCGAGTGATGAGTTCGGCCACCGGCGCACTGGAAATCGCCCTGGCCGTCGCCGGCGTGCAGGCAGGCGACGAAGTCATTACCACACCGCTGTCTTGGGTAGCCACGGCCAATGTGATACTGCGTGCCGGCGCGAAACCGGTGTTCGTGGACGTGGACGCGCGCACGCGCAATATCGATCTGGCACGCATCGAAGCCGCGATCACGCCCAGAACCCGTGCCCTGCTGCCTGTGGACATGGCCGGCCTGCCGGTGGACCGCGACCGTCTTTATGATATTGCCGGGCGCCACGGCCTGCGCGTGATCGAGGACGCCGCGCAAAGCATGGGCGCAAGCTGGCGCGGACGGCGCATCGGCAGTTTCGGCGATCTGGTGGCGATCAGCTTTCACGCGAACAAGAACATCACCACCGCGGAAGGCGGCTGCCTGGTGCTCAGCGATGCGGCGGAAACGGATTTGTGCACGCGGCTGCGTCTGCAAGGTGTGGTGCGCCTCCCCGACGGCGGCCAGGAGGTGGAGGTAGCGGGCGGAAAACACAATCTGACCGATGTCGCCGCGCGCATCGGATTGGGCCAGTTGAAACAGCTGGACGCGTTCACCGCCCGGCGCCGTGCGCTCGTGCGACGCTATTTCGAACGCTTCGATAGCGCTGCCGGCTGCGAATTGCCGCTTGCCGATTATGCCGACTGTAACTGGCATATGTTTCAGGTATTGCTGCCGCTGGCGCGCATGCGCCTGGACCGCGGCGGCTTCATCCAGGCGATGCACCAGCGCGGCATCGGCGTGGGTGTGCACTATCCCGCGATGCACCTGTTCAGGATCTTCCGCGAACTCGGCTACAATCCGGGCGACTTTCCCCAGGCCGAGCACATCGGCGCCGCCACGGTGACGCTGCCGCTGTTCCCGGGCATGGCCGATAGCGACGTCGACCGGGTGTGCACGACGGTCGCCGAAGTGCTGCGGGGCCAATAACATGAACGCCGCAACATGAATCTCGAACTCTCGGTCGTCATCCCGGTCTACAACGAGGAACAAGGTCTCGCGGCCCTGTTCGCCCGCCTGTACCCGGCGCTGGACGCCCTGCGCATCCCCTACGAAATCGTATTCGTCAACGACGGCAGCCGCGACCGCTCCGCCGCCATCCTGCGCGAGCAGTTCCAGCAGCGCCCCGATGTCACCCGCGTGATCCTGTTCAACGGCAACTACGGCCAGCACATGGCGATCATGGCGGGATTCGAGCAGGTGCGCGGCAGGCGCGTCGTCACCCTGGATGCCGATCTGCAGAACCCGCCGGAGGAGATCGGCCGCCTCGTCGCGAAAATGGATGAAGGCTACGACTACGTCGGCAGCATACGCCGCACACGCCAGGACAGCGCCTTCCGCAACTACGCTTCCAAAGCGATGAACCTGCTGCGCGAGCGCATCACGCGCATCCGCATGACCGACCAGGGCTGCATGCTGCGCGCCTACAGCCGCGAAATCGTCGACGCGATCAACGGTTGCCGCGAAATCAGCACCTATATCCCGGCGCTGGCCTACACGTTTGCGCAGCGCCCGGTGGAAATCGAAGTCGAACACGAGGAACGCGCTGCGGGCGTGTCGAAGTATTCGCTGTATCAGCTGATTCGGCTCAACTTCGACCTGGTGACCGCATTTTCGCTGGTGCCGCTGCAAATGTTCTCGCTTGCCGGCATGCTGATTTCCCTGTTGTCCATCCTGTTCGTGGGCTATCTGGCGGTGCGGCGGCTGCTGGTCGGCCCCGAGGCCGAAGGCGTATTCACCCTGTTCGGCATCGTCTTTTTCCTGCTCGGCATTGCCTTGTTCGGCATCGGCCTGCTGGGTGAATATGTGGGCCGCATTTCGCAGCAGGTGCGTCAGCGGCCGCGCTATCTGATCGAGGCGGTGCTGGAGCAAGGCGATACAGGGGCTGCGCGGCTGCGCCCCGCGCCCGCCGCTGCAAACCGGGACAGCGGCGCGGGGTGAGAGATCATCTGCCCGTCCCTACCTGCTTCTGAGCGCGTTGCGCCGCCTCTGCCATGACTTCGGCTGTCGTTTTTGCCTATCACAACGTCGGCGTACGCTGTCTTTCGGTGCTCCTGGACCGGGGCGTACAAGTGGCGCTGGTGCTGACCCACAGCGACAATCCGGCCGAAACCATCTGGTTTGACAGCGTGGAAAAGCTCGCCCGCGCGCGCGCCATTCCTGTGATCGCGCCCGGGGACGCAAATGATCCGGCGGTGCTGGCGCAAATAAAGGCGCTGCAGCCGGATTTTCTTTTTTCTTTCTACTACCGCAATATGCTGCGGCCGGAATTGCTCGCCCTGCCACGGCGCGGCGCCTATAACATGCACGGCTCACTGCTGCCCAAGTACCGCGGGCGCGTGCCGGTGAACTGGGCCGTGATCATGGGTGAGCAGGAAACCGGCGCTACGCTGCACGAGATGGTGGAAAAGCCCGATGCGGGCGGCATCGTCGATCAGGAAGCCGTGCCCATAGGCGCGGATGAAACAGCTGCGGAGGTATTTGCCAAGGTCACCGGCGCGGCTGAGCGGGTGCTTGCGCGCGCCCTGCCCGGCCTGATCGCGGGCAGCGCGCGCATTAGGCAGCAGGATCTGGGCAAGGGCAGCTATTTCGGCGGGCGCAAGCCCGAGGACGGGCGCATCGACTGGAGCAAGGGCGCGCAGGCGGTGCACAACCTGGTTCGCGGGGTTGCGCCGCCCTACCCGGGCGCCTTTACGCAGATCAAGGACCGGAAGCTGCGCATACTGCGCACCCGCCTCGAGGCAAATAGACGCCCTAGGAGCGGCGTACCTGGGTTATATTTCGAAGCAGGCGCATTTTTCGCCGATTGCGGCGACGGACGCGTGCTGCGCGTACTGGAACTCGACGCACAGGGCGGTCCGCTCGAGCCTGCGGCGTTTGCCAACGAAAAAATCACTTTCAGCTAATCAAATGAAAAAAATCCTCATACTCGGCGTCAACGGCTTCATCGGCCACCATCTGTCCAAACGCATCATCGCCAAGACCGACTGGGAGGTCTACGGCATGGACATGCAGACCGAGCGCATCAGCGATCTGCTCGAGGAAAAGCGCTTCCATTTCTTCGAGGGCGACATCACCATCAACAAGGAATGGATCGAATACCATGTGCGCAAGTGCGACACCGTGCTGCCCTTGGTGGCGATCGCCACGCCGGCGACCTATGTGAAAGAGCCGCTGCGGGTGTTCGAACTGGACTTCGAAGCCAATCTGCCGATTATTCGCTCCGCGGTCAAATACAAGAAACGCGTGGTCTTCCCATCGACCTCGGAAGTCTACGGCATGTGCGCCGACGCGGAATTCGATCCGGACGCCTCCCAGCTGGTGCTGGGCCCGATCAGCAAGCCGCGCTGGATTTACTCCTGCGCCAAGCAACTGATGGATCGGGTGATCCACGCCTACGGCATGCAGGAGGGCCTGGACTACACGCTGTTCCGGCCGTTCAACTGGATCGGCTCCGGACTGGATTCGATCAACACGCCCAAGGAAGGGAGTTCGCGCGTGATCACCCAGTTCCTCGGACATATCGTGCGCGGCGAAAACATCCAACTGGTGGACGGCGGCACGCAAAAGCGCGCCTTCACCTATATCGACGACGGCATCGATGCGCTCCTGAAAATCATCGACAACCCGGGGCGGGTGGCGAGCGGGAAGATTTACAACATCGGCAACCCGCAAAACAATTTCTCGGTCAGGGAACTCGCCGAGATGATGCTGGAACTGGCGCTGGAATATCCCGAATACCGCAGTCATGCGAAAAAAGTGAAACTGATCAAGACCAGCTCGATGCAGTATTACGGCAAGGGCTACCAGGACGTGCAGAATCGCGTGCCAAAAATCACCAACACCTGCAAGGACCTCGCCTGGAAACCCAGGGTCACGATGAAGCAGGCGATGAAGCATATTTTTGATTTCTACCGCGGCCATGTCGCCGAAGCGCGCAAGCTCGTAGATTGAAGCAAATGAAACCTGCCACGAGCGGATTTGCGCGCTGCGCGCGCCAACCGTGTTTTTTGTACGGATGAAAATCACATCCGTACAAAAAACACGGTTCTGGTTAACACCAAACAGGCCGTGGGAGTTGTTCCAAGATCCTCGATTGCGCACGGATGTGCTGTTCACCCGTGCGCTATCGAGGATCCGCGCGGACGGGCCGCCGTCCGCGCAAGCTCGGGCGTTGCAGCTCGATCCAAAAAAGGACTTCCGCTGAGCTCGATCCCAATTGTTGAAAATGGACACTGCCTCCAGTGAAACTCGCCCTCAAAATCGACGTCGACACCTATCGCGGTACCTGCGTAGGCGTGCCGCGGCTGGTCGAAGTCCTGAAAAAACACGCAGCCGGGGCCAGCTTCCTGTTCAGCCTGGGCACCGACCACACCGGTCGCGCGATCAAGCGCGTGTTTCGTCCCGGCTTCATGAAGAAGGTATCGCGTACCTCGGTGCTGGAGCACTACGGACTCAAGACCCTGCTCTACGGCACCTTGCTGCCCGGCCCCGACATCGGCAGGCGCTGCGCCGAGATCATGCGCGGCACGCGCGAAGCGGGCTTTGAGGTCGGCATCCATAGCTGGGACCATGTCAAATGGCAGGATTACGTCGCGCAGGCTGACGCGCGCTGGACCGGCGAGGAAATGGGCGCGGCCTTCCTGCGCTATTCCGAGATTTTCGGGGAATCCGCGCGCACCCATGGCGCGGCCGGCTGGCAGATGAATCTGCACGCGCTGCGCCTGACCCAGCGCCTGGGATTTGACTATTGCTCGGACACGCGCGGCCGCTGTCCCTTCATTCCCATCTACTGCGGCGAAATCATCGCCTGCCCGCAGTTGCCGACCACCCTGCCGACCCTGGACGAACTGATCGGGCTGGACGGACTGACTGCGGACAATGTCGCCGAACATCTGCTCAAGCTGTCTGAAAATCCTCTGCCCACGGGACATGTGTACACCCTGCATGCTGAACTCGAAGGCATGAAACTATTGCCGCTATTCGAGGCACTGCTCAAGGGCTGGAAGGCCATGGGCTACGAGTTGACAAGCACGCGCGAGCTGTACGACACCCTCAGGCTGCAGAATCTGCCCCGGCATGAGTTGAGCATGGGAGAAATTCCGGGCCGATCGGGCAGGCTCGCTCTGCAGGGAAAGGAATTCCTCACATGAAGCGTTTGTTTCCCGGCTTCGAGCGCAAACAAATCCAGGTGAGCGGCGCCAGCATCAACCTGGTGCAAGCCGGCAGCGGCCCGGCGGTGCTGTTGCTGCACGGTTATCCGCAAACGCACTGCATCTGGCACGCGATCGCACCGCGTCTGGCGCAAGGCTACACCGTCGTGGCCGCGGATCTTCGCGGCTATGGCGATTCGTCCAAACCGGCCGGGCTGGCCGATCACAGCAATTACTCCAAACGCGCCATGGCCCAGGACCAGGCCGAACTCATGCAGGCGCTGGGGCACGCTGAATTCTATCTGGTCGGCCACGACCGCGGCGCGCGCGTCGCCCACCGCCTCGCGCTCGACTATCCCCAGCGCGTGAAAAAGCTCGCCGTGCTGGACATCTGTCCGACCAGGACCATGTACGCGAAGTCCGACCGCGCCTTCGCCAAGGCTTATTTCCACTGGTTCTTTTTGATCCAGCCGGCGCCTTTTCCGGAAACCCTGATCGGCGCCGACCCGGCGTTTTTCATGAACTACCAGATGGGCCGGCGCCACGGCGGGCTGGAGGTGTTCGCTGCAGACGCCATGGCAGAGTACCTGCGCTGTTTTTCCGACCCGGCCTGCATACACGCCACCTGCGAGGACTACCGCGCAGCCGAGTCCATCGACCTGGCGCACGACGCCGCCGATGCAGCGAAGAAGATCGCCTGCCCCGTGCTTGCACTGTGGGGCAAGCACGGTGTCGTCGAACAGCAGTTCGATTGCCTCGCCGACTGGCGCGCGGTCGCGCGCGAGGTGCGCGGCCGCGCCCTGGACTGCGGACACTATCTGCCGGAAGAGCGACACGATGAAGTCACGCGTGAACTCGAAAGCTTTCTTGCAATGCGCCGGTAAACAAGCTTGCTTTCCCGTCCCGATTCATCAACAATACCTGCGCAGGCCGGCTTCGGTCATACTATAGGAATATATGGAAAAACATATAGTTAGTGACTTTTCCTTGCCTAGTACGGGCGCTAAAATCTTCCGGCTTGCGGACATCGCCGACAAGTTTTTGGTGCTGTACTTCTACCCCAAGGACAACACGCCGGGCTGCACCAGCGAAAGCATCCAGTTTCGCGATCTGCACCAACAATTCCGCCGGCTCGACTGCGCCATCTACGGCATCTCGCGCGACAGCCTCAAATCGCATGAAGGCTTCAAGGCGAAGCACGGCTTTCCGTTCGAGCTGCTCGCCGACACCGAGGAGCAGTTGTGCACGCAAATGGGTGTGATCAAAATGAAAAACATGTATGGCAAGCAGGTGCGCGGTATCGAGCGCAGCACTTTCGTGCTCGACCGCAAGCGCGTCATTCTGCGCGAATGGCGCGGCGTCAAGGTTCCCGGTCATGTACAGGAGGTATTCGATTTTGTTAAAACAGTCTAATTACAACGCGGCATTCGACGAAAATGCCGATCGGCTCCCCATGACCAAACGCAAATCCCGCTCCGAATCCGGCAAGACCGTGACCAAGCTGTTCGTGCTCGACACCAATGTGTTGATGCACGATCCGACCAGCCTGTTCCGTTTCGAAGAGCACGATCTGTTTCTGCCGATCATGACGCTGGAGGAACTCGACAACAACAAGAGGGGCTTGTCCGAAGTCGCGCGCAACGCGCGCCAGGCCAGCCGCTATCTGGACGACATCGTCAGCAGCGTCGCCGGCAGAATTGACGAGGGCATCCCGCTGAAGCGCCATGCCGCGGACCCCGCCACGGGCAAGCTGTTCCTGCAGACGCAGGCAATCGACAGCGCGCTGCCCGATTCGCTGGCGATGGGCAAGGCCGACAATCACATCATAGGCGTGGTAATGGCCCTGCAGCGGCAGCAGCCGCAGCGCCAGGTGATCCTGGTGTCCAAGGACATCAATATGCGCATCAAGGCGCGCGCGCTCGGGCTCGCCGCGGAGGATTACTTCAACGACAAGGTGCTGGAGGACATCGACCTCCTGTACACGGGCGTGCGCGAACTGCCCGCGGACTTCTGGGACTTGCACGCAAAAGACATGGAGTCCTGGAAGAAAGACGGACGGACCTATTACCGCGTGAAGGGACCGCTATGCGAGCACCTGCAGGTCAATGAGTTTGTGTACCAGGAGAGCGAGCGGCCGATGCACGCCATCGTGCGCGAACAGACCGGGCGCAGCGCAGTGCTGGAAACCATCAAAGACTACTCGCACCAGAAGAACAATGTCTGGGGCATAACCGCGCGCAACCGCGAGCAGAATTTCGCGCTCAACCTGTTGATGAATCCGGAGGTCGATTTCATCACCCTGCTCGGCCAGGCCGGCACCGGCAAGACCCTCCTCACCCTGGCCGCCGGGCTGATGCAGACGCTGGAGGACAAGTCGTTTTCGGAAATAATCATCACCAGCGTGACCGTGCCCGTTGGCGAAGACATCGGCTTCCTGCCGGGTACGGAAGAGGAAAAAATGAATCCCTGGATGGGCGCGCTGGAGGACAACCTCGATGTCCTCAACAAGTCCGACGAAGAAGGCGGTGAATGGGGACGCGCCGCGACGCGCGACTTGATCCGATCGCGCATCAAGGTGAAGTCGCTCAACTTCATGCGCGGGCGCACCTTTCTCAACAAATACCTGATCATCGACGAGGCGCAGAATCTCACGCCCAAACAGATGCGCACGCTGATCACGCGCGCCGGCCCCGGAACCAAGGTAGTGTGCCTGGGCAATATCGCGCAGATCGACACGCCTTACCTCACCGAGGGTTCATCCGGCCTGACTTACGTCGTCGATCGGTTCAAGGGCTGGGAACATGGCGGCCATGTCACGCTGCAACGCGGCGAACGCTCGCGACTCGCAGACCATGCCGCGGAAGTGCTATAGAGCAGTTGCGGTTCGAAGTATCCCGTCTTCTCCGGCAAGGTAGCCGATCGACCATTGCGCGCTCCGCGCGCCAACCCTGTTTTTGGCGCGGATGAAAAGCGTATCCGCACCAAAAACACGGTTATGGATAAAAGCAGAAGCGTTTTGAGGTTAATTCAAGATCGCCGATTACGCACGGACAGCTTCATCGTCCGTGCGTGATCGGCGATCCGCGCGGACGGGTCGCCGTCCGCGCAAGACGCGCCGCTGCAGTGCGAACTGCTCCAAAGAATTTGGGTGTGGCCTTACAGAGACTTATGGGTGCCGTCGCAGAACGGCGGTGTTTTCGTGTGCTTGCAGCCGCACATGAATTTCTTTTCTGCCTGGGCGACAGTGAATTTCACTGGCATGAACGGCCCGCCCTTGTGCGAACCGTCGCAAAACGGCTGATTCTTGGATTGCCCGCAAGCGCACCACCAGTAATCTCCGGTCACCAGTTCCAGGACATAAGGTTTTTTTTGCGGGCAAGCGGGTTCAGTCACAGGATCTCCGGATTTTTCTAAATCGATGCTGACCCAGGTCAATACCGACCTGGGTCAGCGTAGTTCTCAAAGCGCGTGTACTCACCGATGAAGGTGAGATTCAGCGTGCCGATCGGACCATTGCGCTGTTTGCCAATAATAATTTCGGCCTTGCCCTTGTCGGCGGACTCGGGGTTATACACTTCGTCGCGGTAGATGAACAGGATCACGTCCGCATCCTGCTCGATGGCGCCGGATTCGCGCAGGTCCGACATCACCGGGCGCTTGTTCGGGCGCTGCTCCAGCCCGCGGTTGAGCTGCGACAAGGCCACCACCGGCACTTTCAATTCCTTCGCCAGCGCCTTGAGCGAGCGCGAAATCTCCGATATCTCGGTCGCCCGGTTTTCGCCGTAGGAATTAGACGACATGAGTTGCAGATAATCGACCACCACCAGGCCCAGGCGGCCGAACTGGCGGTGCATACGGCGCGCGCGGGCGCGCAGCTCGAGGCAATTCAATGCCGGCGTCTCGTCGATATGGATAGGCGCGTCATGCACCTTGCCCACGGCGTCGGTCAGGCGGCTCCAATCCTCATCGGTGAGCCGCCCGGTACGCAGCTTCATCTGGTCCAGCCGTCCGATGGAACCGAGCATGCGCATGGCGAGCTGGGAGCCCCCCATTTCCATGCTGAACACGGCTACCGGCAGACGATCGATCACCGCGACGTGTTCGGCGATATTGAGCGCGAACGCCGTCTTGCCCATGCTCGGGCGCCCGGCGACGATGATCAGGTCGCCCTCCTGCAGTCCCGAGGTTTTCTGGTCCAGATCGGTGAAGCCGGTGGCGATGCCAGTGATATCCGAAGGGTTGTCTTGGTGATAGAGCATGTCGATGCGCTCCATCACCTGGGCCAGGATCGGCTGAATCTCGACCAGGCCCTGCTGCCCGCGCGCGCCCGCTTCCGCAATTTCGAACACGCGCGTTTCGGCCTCGTCCAGCAGCTGGCTCACGTCCTTGCCCATCGGGTTCAACGCGGTGTCGGCGATGCCTGTGCCCACCTCGATCAAGCGCCGCTGAATTGCGCGCTCGCGCACGATTTCGGCATAGCGGCGGATGTTGTGCGCCGAAGGCGTGTTCTGCGCCAGCGCCCCCAGATAGGCGAGCCCGCCAGTCTTATCCTTGTCTTCGCTTTGCTCGATGGACTCGAACACCGTGACCATGTCGGCCGGCCGGTTCTTCTCCATCAGTTTGCCGATGTGGCGGTAAATGCGCCTATGGTCGTCGCGGTAAAAATTGCTGTCTGCGAGTATGTCGGCGACGCGCTCCCAGGCTTGATTGTCGAGCAACAGGCCGCCCAACACCGACTGCTCCGCCTCGATAGAATGCGGCGGCACCCTCAGCTGCGCCAGTTGCGGATCGTTCACGATTTGAGGATTTGTCTGGGCCATGGGACGCGCTTTGTGGGAAAGCAAATTCTACTCCAAGATGTTCCTGTTTTTATCCATAACCGTGTTTTTGGTGCGGATATGCTTTTCATCCGCGCCAAAAACAGGGTTGGCGCGCAGAGCGCGCAATTTACGCCCGGCGACATAGGCGCACATGGCAGGATACGTCGAACTGCAGCGCCAGAGCTTGCGCGGACGGCGTCCCGTCCGCG
>CAKKSJ010000466.1 GCA_919902965.1 Burkholderiales bacterium | reverse complement strand
CACAACTTGCATCTGAAAGTAATTGCCGAAGGGGTGGAAACCGAGGAGCAGTCGAAGTTTCTGCGGCTGCTTGAATGCGACGAGATCCAGGGCTATCTGTTCAGCAAGCCGGTGCCTGCGGAGCAAGTGCCCGCGCTGCTCGAAAGCACATCCTTGGCGCTACCAGCCGCAACTACATACCAAACTGCGCTGGTGCGATATTGGAAAATATTGCCGTAGACATCCGAACGAACTCGGCTGCCCGAAACATGGCAGGTTGCGGTGAACCTCCCTCAGCTGTTATGTCTGTTTCAATGTGTAAGTCAATGATGCAAAAAGGCTATTTTTCCGCCTGCTTTGCCTGCTAAGGGGCAGGTCGAACGTTCGATTCGTTTTCGGGGCACCATAAAATCAGCCACTTGCGCACGAGTCTCCAGGCGACACCTGGAATTTGAGCGGATACGCCGCAGGTGCGCAGTGTCCCGCACGGAGGGAAGCTGCCCCAGAGTGGACATTGGCAATGGCTGCGCGGCAGGACTAAACTGCAGTTTGTGATTTACTGCCGGCAATGCTTGCAGTCGCCGATTGGGATGAGAAAGGTCGGACATGAATAGCGTTCGGATGTTTATCGCATTGGTCCTGTTTGCGGCTGCCTTTCCCCTCCCGGCAAAAGACGTGTCTGCGGAGCAAAGCGCAGTGCAGTATGCGCGACAGGAATTCGAAAAGCTGGAGGCCGAGCACAAGGCGGACTTGGAGCAGGCGGAACTCACCCGAAAAGCCTTGGAGCCGCTCAAGAAGCAGTACCAGGCTGAGCAGAAAAAGGCGAGCCTGTCGGAGAAAAGGAAACAGCAGGCCAAGGCGAAGCTCGACAAGGCGCAGGAGGCCCTGGACAGAGCCTGGAAGCAATAAGGACAACATGGCTGAAGACAAACGCGAAGTCGTCGTAACCGACATCAAGATTCCGTTCTGGTCGATGGTGGTGCTGATGGTTAAATGGGCCATTGCCGCGATTCCGGCGGTGATTATTCTGATGCTGATCGGCGTACTGGTTTCGGTAGCGCTGTCGATGCTTAGCGGAGCCGGTTGGCACCAGCACTATTGGGGCATGAGCCGCGGATGGTCGTAGGCCGCATGGGTGGCGCTCGAAGCGCCCGGGCGGGCGCGAACATTTTACGCCATGCGATTGAGGCAATAACTAACTTGAGAAATTGAGCCGGTAATGATCAAAAGTCTGGACCACCTGGTGCTGACCACGCGCGATGCGCAGGCGTGCATCGATTTCTATACCCGCGTCCTGGGAATGAAACTGGAAAGCTTCGGCGAGGGGCGCCGGGCGCTGCGTTTTGGCGACCAGAAAATCAATCTTCACGATCAGAGTACGCTGACCGACAGTTATGCCGCACATCCCACGCCGGGGTCGCTGGATATCTGTTTTCTTGCCGACCGGCCGCTGGACGAGGTGATCGCGCAGCTGGGCGCGACCGGCATCCCGATCGAACTCGGCCCGATAACCCGCACGGGTGCGCGCTTTCCCCTGCGTTCGGTCTACGTGCGCGATCCCGATCAGAATCTGATCGAGATTTCCGAACCGGCCTAGAGCAATTCGCGAGCGTGGCGGATTTTCAGGAAGTACTCGATTTCTGGTTCGGACCGGCCGGTTCACCGGAGTACGGCCGGCCGCGCGAAGTCTGGTTCAAAAAATCGGCGGCATTCGATGCGGAAATCCGCACGCGTTTTCTCGATCTGCACCGGCAGGCTGCGGGCGGACGCATCGAGGCATGGAACGCAGCAGCCGAGTCGCTGCTTGCCCTGATCGTGGTGCTCGACCAGTTTCCACGCAATTTGTATCGCGGCAGCAACCGGGCATTTGCGACCGATGCCCAGGCACTGGCCGCGGCGCAATTGGCGGTTGCGCGGGGATTTGACCGCGCGCTGGTACCGGTGCAGCGCTGGTTTGTCTATCTGCCGTTCGAGCATGCGGAGGACCTCGCCATGCAGCATCGCTGTCTGGGACTGTTCGAGGATCTGCGCAGCGACCCGGACAGCGCCGGCAGCATCGACTATGCGCGCCGGCATTTCCAGATCATTGCGCGTTTCGGCCGCTTTCCCCACCGCAATGCCGTGCTGGGTCGGGTTTCCACGCCGGAAGAGATCGAGTTTCTCCAGCAGCCGGGCTCGGGTTTCTAGGCGTGGTGCTGATGCAAGTTCAGCACGATCAGACCTCGCCTTCAGACTGGGTCTGCCGCTTTGCAGGACTGATTGCGCCGGGCGGTGCAGTGCTCGATCTTGCCTGCGGTCGGGGACGCCACGCGCGCTACCTGGCCGGGCTGGGCTACCGCGTCGAAGCGGTCGACCGCGATAAAGCCTGTCTGGACGCGCTCGCCGGTGCAACTGGAATTTCAAGCCGTTGCGCCGATCTGGAGGCGTCAGCCTGGCCCTACGACCCAGGCTGCTTCGACGCTGTCCTGGTCACCAACTATCTGTACCGGCCGCTCATGGCCGATTTGCTCGCGGCCCTGCGCCCGGGCGGGGTGTTGATTTACGAGACTTTCGCTTTAGGAAACGAAAAGCTCGGGCGCCCGTCTAATCCTGAGTTCCTGCTGCGCCCGCAGGAGTTATTGCATTGGGTAGAGGGGCGATTGCAGGTCCTTGCATTTGAGCAGGGTCGGGTGGAGCGGCCAAAACCGGCGGTGATACAGCGCATTTGCGCCATACAGGGCGGGACCGAGGGCTGCAGGCTGGATCGGTCCTGCTAGGAGCGGAAATGGACGGTCTTAGCTCAGATATGTATGCTTGTAAGGAGGGTAATACGCTAAAATCCAACAATTTCCTGACGGGACCGCGTTTATGTTGACCGGAAGCCTGGTTGCCATTGTCACTCCCATGTTCGAAAACGGGGCGCTCGACATAGGCCGCTTCAAAAGTCTGATCGATTGGCATATCGCCGAAGGCACGCGGGGCATCGTGGTGGTAGGCACCACCGGCGAATCCCCCACGGTGAATTTCGACGAACACAAGGAACTGATCCGCATTGCAGTCGGGCATGCGGCAGGCCGCGTGCCCGTCATCGCCGGGACGGGCGCCAACTCGACCGCCGAAGCGATCGAACTGTCTGAATCGGCCCGGCACTCGGGTGCCCAATTCAGCTTGTCGGTCGTGCCCTACTACAACAAACCCACGCAGGAAGGCATGTACCGGCATTTTTGCGCCATCGCCGAGGCCGTGGATATTCCGATGATTCTGTATAACGTTCCGGTGCGCACGGTCGCCGACCTGCAGAACGATACGGTGCTGCGCCTGGCGCAAGTGCCCAATATCGTCGGCATCAAGGACGCCACAGCGAGCCTGGAGCGCGGCAGCGACCTGCTGCGGCGCGCACCCGCTGAATTCGCGGTCTACAGCGGAGAGGACTCTACCGGGCTGCCGCTGATGCTGATGGGTGGACACGGCGTGATATCGGTTACCGCCAACGTCGCACCGCGGTTGATGCATGAAATGTGTGCCGCGGCCTTGTCCGGGGACATTGCGCGCGCGCGCGCGGCCAACAACCGCCTGCTCGGCCTGCACAGCAAATTGTTTGTCGAGGGCAATCCGATCCCGGTGAAATGGGCGTTGGAACAGATGGGCTTGATCGAATCCGGGATACGCCTGCCGCTGGTGCCGCTGTCGGAGAATTTTCATGAAGTTATCAGAACGGCCATGCGCCAGGCCGGCATTCATCTTGCGGACGCTGCGCGCGCGTAGTAGCCAAAAAGCGAAGGCACAGTTTCCTGTTTCACCAAAATCAGGCGCCTGACACCAAGTCAGTCGGGCGCGAATCGCCGAGGGTAATGTCATATGAAGCGTATTGTCGTTGGTTTTGTCGTGCTGGCACTGCTGGCCGGCTGCAGCAGCTTGCCGGAGGTGCTCCAGCCGGAATCGATTAAATACAAGGGAGCAGGCAAGCTGCCGTCCCTGGAGGTGCCGCCCGATCTGACTGCGCCCTCGCGCGACGACCGCTACGCTGTCCCCGACGTTACGCCGCGCGGCTCGGCTACCCTGTCCACCTACAACGCGGAGCGCGGCGGCGCGGTGCGCGCCGGCTCAACGGAAATTTTGCCCAATGTGGCGAAAGTGCACATCGAGCGCGCGGGCAGCGAGCGCTGGCTGGTGGTGGCCGAAACGCCGGAAAAAGTCTGGCCGGTCGTGAAGGAATTTTGGCAGGGGCTGGGATTCCTGATCAAGATCGATAGTCCCAGCGTCGGCGTAATGGAGACCGACTGGGCGGAGAACCGGGCCAAGATTCCAAAAAGTCCGATTCGAGAACTACTTGGCAAAGTGGTCGATATCCTTTATTCGACCGGGGAGCGCGATAAATTCCGCACCCGCCTGGAGCGCGGCCGCGCGCCGGGAACCACCGAGATCTATATCAGCCATCGCGGCATGGAGGAGGTCTATACCTCGCAGGACAAGGATGCCACGCGCTGGCAGCCGCGCCCGCCGGACCCGGAACTGGAGGCGGAGTTCCTGCGCCGGCTGATGCTGCGCTTCGGGGTGGAGGACACGCGCGCCAAGGCGGAATTGGCCGCTGATGACGGAAAAATAGAGCGCGCCAAGCTGGTGCGCGCCGCCAATGGCAGCGGCACGCTGGAACTCGATGACGCGTTCGATCGCGCGTGGCGCCGCGTCGGTCTTGCGCTGGACCGCGTCGGATTTACCGTGGAAGACCGCGACCGCTCGAAGGGCTACTATTTTGTGCGTTATGTCGATCCGCTGATCGACGGGGAGCGCAGTCCGGACAAGGACAAGGGCTTTCTCTCCAAGCTGGCATTCTGGAAAAGCGACCCGAGCAAGATCAAGGCCGAACAATATCGCGTGCTGGTGAAAGAGGCCGGCAGCATAAGCGAGGTGCAGGTGCAGAACAAGGACGGCCAGCCGGAAAACAGCGATGCCGGCCGGCGCATTCTATCCTTGCTGCACGAGCAGTTGAAATAGCGCATGCGCTTTGCCTGCCTGGGTAGCGGCAGCCGGGGCAACGCGCTCATCGTCGCAAGAGGCCGCACGCGCCTGATGCTGGACTGCGGCTATCCGGTGCGCGAGACGGAACGCCGGCTCGCGCGCCTGGGCCTCGCGCCGGCGGACCTCGCCGGCATTCTAGTTACCCACGAGCACAGCGACCATACCGCCGGCGTCTGCAAGCTCGCGCACAAACACGGCCTGCCGCTGTGGCTGACGCACGGGACGCTGAAAGGTATCCCTGGCGATGTATCCGGTCTGCCGCAGCTGAATGTCATCGACAGCCACAGCCCGTTTGGCATAGGCGAACTGCAACTGCTGCCTTTTCCCGTGCCGCACGACGCGCGTGAACCTGCGCATTTCGTGTTTTCAGACGGCGCGCACCGTCTGGGCGTGCTTACCGACACAGGCGCATCCACCAGCCATATCGAGGCCATGCTCTCGGGCTGCGACGCTCTGGTGCTCGAATGCAACCACGACCTCGATCTGTTGATGAACGGTGACTATCCGCAGGCACTCAAAGCGCGCGTTGCCGGCCCTTACGGACATCTGGACAACGACAGTTCGGCGGGCCTTCTGGCCGCCATCGATCGCAGCCGTCTGCAGCACCTGGTCGCGGCGCATCTGTCTCAGCACAACAACACGCCGGAGCTCGCCTGCGCGGCACTGGCCCGGGCCATGGGCTGCGCGCCTGCCTGGATCGGCGTGGCCGATCAGGATGAGGGTTTCGCCTGGCGCGAAATCGTTTAATTGGGGCCTCTAAAATACCGTCGCATGCCAAGAGCGGACTTGCGCGCTGCGCCGCGAAGCTCTCGATCCCCCTTGAGGGGAAAGTCCTCCCGGGGGGCGCGCGCCAACCGGGTTTTTTGTACGGTGCGCCGGGAGACCGGCAAGGAGTTACGGGTGAAAGTCCCGA
>CAKKSJ010000465.1 GCA_919902965.1 Burkholderiales bacterium | reverse complement strand
TCCCGCAGTGGTACTACTACTTCGGCGGCCTGGCCGACAAGATCCAGGGCGCGGTGATACCGCTCGACAAGAAAGGTTTTTTCAATTTCACCCGGCACGAGCCCTACGGCGTCGTGGCCGCGATTTCGCCCTGGAATTCGCCGCTGCTGCTTACCACATGGAAGCTCGCCCCGGCGCTGGCCGCAGGCAACACCGTGGTGATCAAACCGTCCGAGTTCACTTCGGCTTCCACCCTGGAATTCGTGAAACTGTTCGAGGAGGCGGGGTTTCCGCCCGGCGTGGTCAACGTGGTCACCGGCTTCGGCAAGGAGGTGGGGCCGCCGCTGGTCGAACATCCGCTGGTCAGGAAAATCGCGTTCACCGGCTCGGATGCGACCGGCCGGGTTATTAATGAACTCGCGGCGAAGGCGTTCAAACGCGTGAGCCTGGAACTGGGCGGGAAATCTCCCAACATCGTATTCGCCGACGCGAATATTGACGATGCTGTCAACGGCGCGGTATCGGGCATATTCGCCGCCACCGGCCAGACCTGCATCGCCGGCTCGCGCCTGTTGCTGCAGGAGAGCATACACGACGTTTTCGTCGAGAAACTGCTGGCCCTGGCCAGGACCGCGCGCATGGGCGACCCAATGAGCCTGGACACCCAGGTCGGTCCGGTGACCACGCGGCCGCAGTACGAAAAAGTGCTCGACTACATCGATATCGCAAAGCAGGAGGGGGCGAAGCTGCTGCTCGGCGGCGGGCCGGCGACGCGACCCGAATGCGGCAAAGGCTGGTTCGTCGAGCCCACCGTGTTTGCCGGTGTGAATAACAAAATGCGCATCGCGCAGGAGGAAGTGTTCGGGCCGGTGCTCTCGATTATCAAATTCAAGGACGAAGCGGAGGCCCTGGCCATCGCCAATGACGTGCGCTTCGGCCTGGGTTCGGGCGTATGGACCAGCGACATAGGCCGCGCCATCCGCATGTCCGAACGCATCCAGGCCGGCACCGTCTGGGTCAACACCTACCGGGCCGTGAGCTATCTGTCTCCTTTCGGCGGCTACAAGGATTCCGGTCTGGGACGCGAGAACGGCATGGATGCGGTGCGCGAATACCTGCAGACCAAGAGCGTATGGATCAACACCGGTGCGGTGACGGGCAACCCGTTCGTGCTGCGATGAATATGCCTGCGCGTCCCGCTGCGAACCTGGTCCTGGTGCGCGATCAGGACTCCGG
>CAKKSJ010000464.1 GCA_919902965.1 Burkholderiales bacterium | reverse complement strand
ATAGGCGCATGGCGCGAGCCCGTGCCCTGCTGGTCCGCGTTCACCGAGGGCCACGTCACCGCGGAGGGCAAGCTCTCGGCCTGCTGCTTCGATGCGACCGCCAACTGGACCATGGGCGACCTGAGCAAGCAGTCGTTCATGGACGCCTGGAACGCGCCCGGGTTCGTCAAGCTGCGCGCGGCCCACCTGAAGAAAGACGTGCGCGGCACGGTGTGCGAGAACTGCGTCGCTTATGCCTGAGTCTGCGCCGGCGCTGTCAATCTGTTGTATTTAAACGAATATTATTATTGCAATATCATTGCAATAACGAAAGTATTCTTGCGTAATGCCTGGCTTGAAAAAGTAATTCACATGTTTTCAGTGCGTTAATTATTGCGCAAACAAACGCCCCTAAGGGTCAAGCGATCCCGGTAGCGCGCCTCTGAGGCAACAGCAGGATGGCCTCACGATTGGTCCAGGAAGGGGTACGCTCGGCGGCCTTTTTCCAGGGCATCCATTTGCAACGCAGGTGTTCGCTTGGGTCTAGCCGCACCGGAATGACGGCAGGAAGTTCCAGCCCGAACACGTGTTCCAGGTTGTGGGTCACGCCCTCGGCATAGCGGCTGCGGTGCTTCCTGAAAATCTCGAAATTGTTTTCAATGCCCCAGTCTTCCAGCCGGTAGTGCGCAGTATCGATGCCGGTTTCCTCCAGCACTTCGCGTGCGGCGGTCTCGATCAAGGGCTCATCCTCGTGATCGACGCTGCCGGTGACTGACTGCCAGAAGCCCGGCCAGCCGGCGCGCTCCATCATCAGCACTTGCAGCTCGGCGGTGTAAATCACCACCAGGACGGAACGCGGGATTTTGAACTGCGCAATCATGCGGCCATATCATTCCGAGTGGGCGAAGAATCCGCTTCTACTGCGCCAAAATCAGATTCCTCGGACTGCGCCCCGAAGGTCTCGATCCCGATTGACGGGAAAGTCCTCCCGGCGGGCGTCCCCGGAATGACAAGCAAACACTCATGAGAGGGGCAGCGGCGGCAGGCCCGCATCCCAGCCTTCCGGACCGCTGACTATGGCCCAGAAGGGCTTGCCCTGCGCCTGCCAGTACTCGGCGACGCCATCGAGCACCTCCACCGCGGTGACGAACTCCTGCTTGTGTCCAGCCCCGAAATGCTTGCCATGCTCGAGCAGCAACACATAGCCCGGCGCCGGATGCCAGGAAAGATCCCCCAAACAGTCCTCGAAGGCGTCCCAGTTGCCACCGAACCATTCGGGAAAGGCGAGCGCTTTGGCGAGCAGTCCAGTGAAGCCCTGCTTGTCGTGCACGTGGCCGATGTCCACGCGCCACAGCGCAAGTCCCGCCGCCTGTGCGGCCTCGGCGATGAGCCGCGTGTCCGGGCCGGCGAGATACACCCCGGCCTTGTCCTTGTTCTTGAGCAGTTGTTCGAGGGCCTTACTCACGGATGCGCCTGAAAGAATTGTAATGGTCGTCGCTGTAATAGTACTCGCCGGAGCCGCGCACGTCGCCCGAGGCGCCTGCGCCTGCGACAATGCGGCGCGCGCCGCGGTCACGCGCACCCGGTGTTTTCACCGTGTATTCGCGGTAGTAGCCGCGGCCGCGCGGGGGCAATAGTTTTTCGCGGTTGCCGAATACGCTGCCGTCTTTGGCATAGGCGAACGGTCCGCCCGTCTTTATCCGCGCCAGCGTCGCGCGCGCTTCCGCGGGCAAGGCTGAGACGGGAACATCACCGAGCTGCGCCGTGCGGCCGGCCCAGGCAGACGCGCCGGTGGCGATGATGCACAGCGCGAGCAATGCCGAAACGAGTTGTCTCACCGGCGCGGCCGTCCCTGCTTGCTTGTGCCTAGGCCTTTTCCTGCTGCCGCAGCCGGATATGCAATTCGCGCAACTGCTTCTCGTCCACCGGGCTGGGCGCCTGCGTCAGCAGGCATTGCGCCCGCTGCGTTTTGGGGAAGGCGATGACGTCGCGAATAGACTCGGTGCCGGCCATCATCGCGACGATGCGATCCAGGCCGAAGGCAATACCGCCATGGGGCGGTGCACCGTATTGCAGCGCGTCGAGCAGGTAGCCGAACTTCAGCTTCGCCTCCGCAGCGTCGATGGCAAGCGCGCGAAACACCTTGGACTGCACGTCCTCGCGGTGGATACGCACCGAGCCGCCGCCGATTTCCGATCCGTTCAGCACCATGTCGTAGGCCTTGGCGATGGCTTTGGACGGATCGGTTGCGAGGTAGTCCTCGTGTCCTTCCTTGGGCGCGGTAAACGGATGGTGCATGGCGGCCCAGCGCTTCGCCTCCTCGTCATACTCGAACATCGGAAAGTCCACCACCCACAGCGGCTTCCAGCCGGCGCGGGCATAGCCTTTTTCATGGCCGATTTTCACCCGCAGGGCCCCCAAGGCATCATTCACGACCTTGGCCTTGTCGGCGGCGAAAAATACGAGGTCGCCGTCTTTCGCGCCGGAGCGCTCGACGATGGCAGTGAGCGCGGCATCGGTAAGATTCTTGACGATGGGCGACTGCAAGCCTTCGCGGCCCCTGACAATGTCATTTACCTTGATATAGGCGAGACCTCTGGCGCCGTAGATGCCGACAAACTGCGTATAGGCATCGATCTCGCCGCGCGTGAGCGTGCCGCCGCCGGGAATGCGCAAGCCCGCGACGCGACCGCCGGCCGCATTGGCGGGGCCGGAGAACACCTTGAACTCGACGCTTTTCATGATGTCGGTGAGTTCGGTAAATTCCAGCGGCACGCGCAGGTCCGGTTTGTCCGAACCGTAGCGTGCCAGTGCCTCCGCATAGGGCATGACCGGAAACGGATCGGGCAGCGCCACCCCCAGCGCCTCCTTGAACACGCTGCGCATCAGCGCTTCCATGATGGCGCGGATCTCTTCCTCCGCCAGAAACGAGGTTTCGATATCAATCTGGGTGAACTCGGGCTGGCGGTCGGCGCGCAGATCCTCGTCGCGAAAGCACTTGGTGATCTGGTAATAGCGGTCGAATCCGGCGATCATCAGCATCTGCTTGAACAACTGCGGCGACTGCGGCAGGGCGAAAAACATGCCGTCGTGCACGCGCGAGGGCACCAGGTAGTCGCGCGCGCCCTCGGGAGTGGACTTGGCCAACATCGGCGTCTCGATGTCGATGAACCCGGCTGCGTCTAGATATTTGCGCACCGCCATGGCCGCCTTGTAGCGCAGGCGCAGGTTCGCCTGCATCTGCGGCCGGCGCAGGTCGATCACGCGGTGGGTGAGCCGGGTGGTCTCCGACAGATTGTCTTCGTCGAGCTGGAACGGCGGTGTCACCGCCGGGTTGAGGATCTCGAGTTCCTGGCATGACACCTCGATCTCGCCGCTTTTCAGCTTCGGATTGACCAGGCCCGGCTCGCGCCGGATCACCTTGCCGCTCACCCTGATCACGAATTCGTTGCGGATTTTCTCCGCCACCGCGAACACCTGCGGCCGCGCGGGGTTACAGACGATCTGCACCAGGCCTTCGCGGTCGCGCAAATCGATGAAAATCACGCCGCCATGGTCGCGCCGGGTGTTGACCCAGCCGCAGAGGGTGACGGACTGGTCGAGCTGGGCGGCGCTGACCTGGCCGCAATAATGCGTACGCATAGTGTCGCTGATTGTGATGAGAAATGGGTAATGAGTCAGCCGCTATCACTCATTAGCCATTGCACATTACCCGGGGAGCAATTCCTTTTTCCGTTTGCCGTTTCCGTTGGGCGAAACCACCCCCATGGAGATCACGTATTTAAGCGCCGCGTCCACGCTCATGTCGAGCTCGATCACGTCCTTGCGCGGCAGCATCACGAAATAGCCGCCTGTGGGGTTGGGCGTGGTCGGCACGTAGACGCTGACGTAGTCGCCCTGCAAATGGCGCCTGACGTCCCCGCCGGGCACTCCGGTGAGAAAACCGATGGTCCACATGCCCTCGCGCGGCCATTGCACCAGCAGCGCCTTGCGAAACGCCTCGCCGCTGGAGGAAAACAGCGTGTCGCTCACCTGCTTGACGCTGGAATAGATCGAATTCACCACCGGAATGCGGTGCAGGATTTCGTGCCACCAATGCACCATGCGCTGGCCGACGAAATTCGCGGTGACTACGCCGGTAAGCAGCACGATCAGCAGCGTCAGCAGCACGCCCATGCCCGGAATATGGAAGCCGATCCAGCTCTCGGTGCGCAATGCGAGCGGCAGCAGCAGCAGGGACTGATCGAGGGTTTCTACTACCAGCTTGAGCACCCAGATGGTGATGACCAGCGGAATCCAGATCAGCAACCCGGTGATGAAGTATTTTTTCATTCAGCTTTGGCGGCACTCGCGCTGGCAGGCTTCGCCGCGGCAGCGGCAGGCATAGCCGCAGTTTTGCCCTCACTCTTGCTCTTGCCCTCGCCCTTGCCTACACCCGCGCTCGCGGACTTGTCGCCCGACTGGCTCGCGCTTCCACCCTCCCCCGCGCTCTTGGCGACGGGCTTGGCACCGCTGTTCTTGAAGTCGGTGGCATACCAGCCGCCGCCCTTCAACTGAAAACCGGCAGCCGTAAGCATCTTGCCGAAGGTCTCTTTTTCACACTCGGGACAGACGCTCAGCAGGGGATCGCTCACCTTGCGCAGGTACTCTTCCTGAAACCCGCAAGTCGAGCAACGGTATTCGTAAATAGGCACGATGGCCTCCTAGCGGCAAAAAGGATGTGGATTATAACGGAAAAGCAGCGCTTCCCCATGGACTATCTATGGGCAAAACCTGCCTTTTCAAGGGGCTAGCGGTGCTCCGGCCTGGGCCGCAAGCCACGGCGATGTTAGAAAGGAATGTCGTCGTCCATGTCCTGAAATTGGCCGGCTGGTTTTTTCGCAGGCCTGGATTCACCGGCTCCGGTCGGCTCGCGCATTTCGCGCGATTCGCCCGAGCCCATGCCGCTCCTGGAGCCCAGCATCTGCATGGCGTCGGCGATGATCTCGGTGGTGTAGCGATCCTGGCCCTCCTTGTCCTGCCATTTGCGCGTGCGCAGCTTGCCCTCGATATAGACCTGGCTGCCTTTCTTCAGGTACTCGCCGCAAATTTCCGCGAGCCTGCCGAAGCTGGAAATCCGGTGCCATTCGGTCGCCTCTTTTTTCTCTCCCGTGGCCTTGTCCTTCCAGATGTCGGTGGTGGCCACCGAGAAATTGCACACCGCCTTGCCATCCGGCAGGAAGCGCGATTCGGGATCTTTGCCGAGGTTGCCTACTACTATCACTTTATTGACCGATGCCATTTCATGTCTCCTGGTTGGTTTTCTATTTCCGCTGCTACCTGGCCACCCCATCGCCCAGCGCCGCGGCGCCGACCGTGCCTGCGTCGCGCCTGGGCGCACGCCGCGGCACGCTCATGCCCAGCGCGGCTATGCCCCACAAAACAATCAGCACCGCGCCGAACGCAAACACCGGCACTTGCCCATAATGCTGCATCAGCCAGCCGCCCGCCGCGCCGCCGACGAACAGGCCCAGCGACTGGGTCGTGTTGTACACACCCAAGGCCGCGCCCTTGGCGCTTGCCGGCGCCGTGCGCGACACCAGCGAGGGCAGGCTCGCCTCGAGTATGTTGAAAGCAACGAAGAAGCCCAGCAACAGGATGACAAGCGCGGTGAAATTCTGCATGAAAAACACAAAACCCAGTTGCACCACTGCCATCAGCGCGATGCTGGCGAGGAAAACGGGCTTGATCGCAGCGTTCTTCTCGGCGTAGAAAATCACCGGCACCATCAGCACGAAAGATCCAAGCACCACCGGCAGGTAGATTTTCCAGTGCTCCCCCACAGGAAGGCCGCCCGCGCCGATGAGGGCCAGCGGCACCACGACGAAAATCGCCATCTGCACCGTATGCAGCGAGAAAATGCCGAAATTGAGCCGCAGCAGGTGCGCATTCCTAAGCACGTCGCCGAGCCGGGCCGGCTCGACATGTTCCTCGGCCTCGATTTCTGCCAGGGACTCTTCCGGCACCACGCTCACCACCACCCAGATCGCCGCCAGCGCCAAGATGCCGGTGAGCACGAAAATGCCGCCCATGCCGATATGGCGGTAGAGCAGCGGCGCGCCGACCAGAGACAGCGCGAACATCAGACCGATGCTCGAACCTACCATCGCCATCGCTTTGGTGCGGTGCTGCTCGCGCGTGAGGTCGGACAGAAACGCCATCACCGGCGCCGAGATTGCGCCCGCCCCTTGCAGGGCCCGGCCGGCGATGATGATGTAAATATTGTCGCCTATGGCGGCGAGGAAGCTGCCCAGCGCAAACAGTATCAGGCCGAGAATGATAATGCGCTTGCGGCCGTAGTGGTCGGAAGCCATGCCGTAGGGTATTTGCAGTATGCCTTGGGTCAGGCCATAGGTGCCCAGCGCGATGCCCACCAGGGTGTGATTGTCTCCTCCCGGGATGTGCGCCGCGTGCACCGCGAACACCGGCAATATCAGGAACAGGCCCAGCATGCGCAGGGCAAAAATCGAGGCAAGTGAAAGACTTGCGCGGATTTCCAGGGGCGACATGCGATTGGAAGCAGCGGACGGCATAAATTGGGAGTGGCGTAAATGCAGGCGAATCTCGTATATTAGCAGGGTTGAATCTCGGGCCAGCGCCCATGCCATGGACCAAATTAGAATT
>CAKKSJ010000463.1 GCA_919902965.1 Burkholderiales bacterium | reverse complement strand
CCTGCTCGCGCAGCTGGTTGGTGAACTCGACAATGAGGATGCCGTGCTTGGTGATCAGCCCCACCAGGGTCACCAGCCCGATCTGGCTGTAGACGTTGAGCGTCCCGCCGGTCAGGAGCAGCGCGGCCAGCGCGCCGGTCATCGACAGCGGCACCGACAACATGATGATGAACGGATCGGCGAAGCTTTCGAACTGCGCCGCCAGCACCAGGTAGATGAAAGCCAGCGCCAGGAGGAAGGTGAGCGCCAGGCCTGCGCTCGATTCGCGGAACTCGCGCGACTGGCCGTTGTAGTCGATGGCTGCGCCGACGGGCAGGTGCGCACGCGCCGTTCCCTCCAGGAATTTGAGCGCCTCGCCCAGGGGATAACCCGGTGCGAGGTTGGCGCTGATGGTGACCGCGACACGCTGACCGAAGCGGTTGAATTCGCGCGCCGAAACGCCTTCCTTGACGCTGACCAGCTGCTCCAGCGGAATCATCTGGTCGCCGCGACCGCGCACGAATATGTTCGAAATGTCGTCAGGCGTGCTGCGATCGGCCGGCAGCACCTGCACGATCACGTCGTATTGCTCGCCGTTCTGCTTGTAGCGCGTGACCTGGCGCCCGCCGAGCATGGTCTCCAGCGTGCGTCCCACGGTATCGACCTGCACGCTGGTATCGTTGGCCTTGTTGCGGTCCACGCGCACCCGCACCTCGGGTTTGTTGAGCTTCAGGTCCGACTCCAGCGCCTGCAGGTTTGGGTTCTTCGCCGCATCGGCGAGGATGCGGCCGACGATCTCGTCGAGCTTGTCGCGCTCGAGCGAGCTGACAATCACCATCTGCACCGGCTTGTCACGCGGGCTCTGCCCGAGCGAGGCCGGCGTGATCGGAAAGCCGAGCACGCCGGGCAGCCCGCCGAACAACTTGGGCTGAAGTTCGCGCGCAACATCGAAGGACTTGCGCTGGCGCTCGTTCCAGTCAGTGAGGCCGACAAAGGAAATGCCCTGGGACACTGTGGGAAAACCGGAAATCACGAAGTAGCGTTCGATGTCCCTGGTGTTCTTGAACATCGTTTCCGCACGCTGCAGGTACTTTTGCATGTAATCGATGGTTGCGCCTTCCGGCCCGATGAATACGCCTATGACTACGCCGCGATCCTCCAGCGGCGACAGTTCCTGCTTCAACTGCTTGAACAGAAATACGCTGGCCCCCGCCACGGCGAGCCCGAGCAGCAGCACCACCCAGCGCGCGCGCAGTGCGGCGCCGAGCAGCCATCTGTAGCTGTCCGTTATGCCATTGAGCAGTCGCTCGATCTGGTTGTAGATCCAGGAATGGCTGGTTTCGTGCCTGAGCAATATTGAACACATCATCGGCGACAGGGTCAGCGCGACGAAGCCCGACACCAGTACCGCGCCCGCCAGCGTCAGCGCGAATTCGACGAACAGCTTGCCGGTGCGGCCAGTCATGAATGCCACGGGCGCGTATACCGCCGCCAGGGTGACGGTCATCGCGACCACGGCGAAACCGATCTCCTTCGCGCCCAGCAGCGCCGCCTGGAAACGCGGCATGCCGTTCTCGACATGTCGGTAGATGTTCTCCAGCATCACGATCGCGTCGTCGACCACCAGTCCGATCGCGAGCACGAAGGCAAGCATGGTCAGGGTGTTGATGGAGAAATTGAAGACGTACATCAGGGTGAACGCGCCGATCAGCGATACCGGTATGGTCACCAGCGGAATGATGGTGGCGCGCAGGGAGCGCAGCGAAAAGAATATCACCAGCGCTACCAGCCCGACCGCCTCCAGGATGGTGGTGAACACGGCATCGATGGAGCGCTCGATGAAGACCGACGAATCGTAGGCGACCTTGACCTGCATTCCAGGCGGAAGCTCCGCTTCCAGGCGCGGCAATTCGGCGCGTACCGCCTTGGACAGCACCAGCGGATTGGCGGTGGACTGCTTGATCACGCCCAGCGCGACCGCCGGCTTGCCGTTGAAACGCACTACCGAACGCTCGTTCTGCGCGGCGATCTCCACCCTGCCGATATCGCGTATGCGCACCGGGAAACCGTCGACGTTCTTCACCACCACCGCCGCGAATTCGGCGGGTTCGTTGAGGTCTGTCTGCGCGACCACCGAGAACTCGCGCTCGCGGCTTTCTATGCGTCCGGCGGGCACCTCCAGATTCTGCTTGCGCAGCGCGTCTTCGACATCGGCGGGGGTCAGGCGGAACGCGGCAAGCCGGTCGCGATCGACCCAGATGCGCATGGCATAACGGCGCTCTCCGAACACGCGCACGTCGGCCGCACCGGGCAGGGTCTGCAGCCTGGTTTTGACAATGCGGCTGGCGTAGTCGGTTACCTCCAGCGCGGACAGGCGGTCGCTGGAAAACGCCAGCCAGATGATTGGATTCGCGTCGGCCTCGACCTTGGCCACCACCGGTTCATCCATGTCCCTGGGCAGCTTGCCGCGCACACGCGCCACCCGGTCGCGCACATCGTTGGCGGCGGAATCCGCATCGCGCTCGAGGCGGAATTTGATTGTAATCTGGCTCTGTTCCGAACGGCTGATCGAGGTCAGGGTCGAGATCCCCTCGATACCCGCGAGGGAATCCTCCAGCACCTTGGTGACCTGGCTTTCGACGATTTCCGCACTGGCGCCGGTGTACTTGCTCTCGACGGTGACCACCGGCTCGTCGATCTTGGGGTATTCACGCACTGCCAGCCGCGTGTAACTCACCAGGCCGATGAGCAGCACCACCAGGGACAGCACCGTGGCAAACACCGGCCGGCGGATGCAGATCTCGGAGATGACCATGTGCTAGGCTCTAGCCATGGAAGGCGCGGGCGACTAGCCGCCGCCCGCGCGTGCAAGGAACACTGCTGTTCATGTCATGAGCCGGGTTTGCCCGGCGCGGCCGCAGCTTTGCCCGGCGCGGATGCTCCAGCAATGCCGGCAGCCGGTCCTGAGTCGAGCGGCTTTACTGCGGCGCCCTCGCGCAATTTCAGCTGGCCGGCCGTCACCACCTCGTCCCCGGACTGGAGTCCCTCGATCACTTCGACTTTCGCATTGCGGCGCAGTCCAATCCTGACTTTCACGCGCTGCACTTTGCCGCCAAGCACCTTGAACACGAAGTGTTCCGTGCTTATCGGCACCAGCGCTTCTTCAGGTAGCGTGAGGGCGCCGGCGCGCTCAGAAAAAATCAAGCGCACATTGGCGAACATGCCCGGCCGCAGTTTTCCGTCGGGGTTGTCCAATTTGGCGCGCAGCGACATCGAGCGGCCGGCCTGGTCGATGAGCGGATCGACCGCTATCAGGCGCGCCTTGAACACCTGGCCGGGATAGGCATCGGTCTTGATTTCCACTTGCTGCCCCAGTTTTACCCTGCCGAAATAGTTCTCCGGCAGACGGAAATCGAGCTTTAACGCGCCCAGATCCTCAAGGGTCACCAGATCCTGGCCCTCTTTCACGTAGTCACCCACGCTGACCTGACGCAGGCCGATGGTCGCGTTGAACGGAGCCAGAATGCGCGTTTTCGCCAGGCGCGCCTCGGCCAGGGCCAGGTTCGCCTGTGCGACCTTCAGGCCGTTGAGCGCCTGATCGCCCGCGTTCGCGCTGACGAACTTGCTTTTCTGCAGTTCCTGCGTGCGCTCGAAATTGGTTTTGGCAAGCGCCAGATTGGCGCGCGCCTGCTGCACCTCGGCCGCCTGGGTGGAACTGTCCAGCACCACCAGCGCCGCGCCTTTGCGCACCTGCGCGCCCTCGATGAAATCGATGCCGCTGATACGCCCGGAAATCTCAGGGCGCACCACCACCGACTCGTTGGATCGCAGCGAGCCGACGGCGCTGACGTCCTCCTGCAGCGTCTCCAGCGCAACCTTGGCGGTTTCCACCGGAATCGAGAACCCGCCGGGGGGCCCGGCCGCAGCCGGCGCGCCCGCCGGCTTCTGAGCGCCCGCGGGCTGTGGCGCAAGCGGGCTGCGGTTGGCGTAATACGCATAGGTCCCAAGTGCGCTTAGCGCCAGCACGGAGACCACGCTAACCAGAATGTTTTTCGATGCCGCCATGGAAAAAAAACCGGCCTTGAGCCGAACCTCAGAAAAGCTGAAGCGCAATTGTAACCGAGGCAGACCGGCCTGATCGCGCTAGTCCGGGAAAGCCGGGCACTATCCGGCGAGGGCGGCTATGCCCCGGTTTGCGAGCGCGTCGGCGCGTTCATTCTCGACGTGCCCGGCATGTCCCTTCACCCAGTGCCAGCGGATGGCGTGAGCAGCGGCGAGCTGGTCCAGTTCCAGCCATAAATCGACGTTCTTGACCGGCTTCCTGTCGGCGGTTTTCCAGCCGCGCCGCTTCCACGTCGCAAGCCATTCGCTGATCCCCTTCTGGACATATTGCGAATCAGTGTAAAGATCGATTTCGCAAGTCCGTTTCAATGCCCCCAGGGCGCGGATCACGGCAGTGAGTTCCATGCGGTTATTGGTGGTGTCGGGCTCGCCCCCGTACAACTCCTTCTCGCGGCCGTCGAACTGCATCAGCGCGCCCCAACCGCCCGGACCTGGATTACCCTTGCAGGCGCCATCTGTGTAGATGCGCACCCGCGCCGCATGCTGCGCAGCACTCAAACGTCGGTCCCGCTGCGGTGATGATTGTTCTGGGTCACGGTCGAAAGACCTTTCGCAGAGACTTTCTGATTGCGCCAGTTGGGCATGACCAGGCGCATGCCTATGGTGCGCTTGACCGCGCGTACCACGTAGACGCCGCCGGCGATCGGCCACCAGCGATCACCCGCCTTTTCCATGAAAGCGGAGCGCTCCAGCCATTTTGATTGTGAAAACGGTGGCGCATAGCAGCCGAAGCGGCCGCCGTTAAGTTCAAAACTGAGCAGCTGCAGCCAGTCCTTCAGGCGCAACAGGCCGATGAAACGGCCACACCAGGGATAGTCGCCCCGGCTCAGGCCCAGCGCCCGTTTCAGGCCCCAGAGGCTGATCGGATTGAAACCCGAGATCACGATCTGGCCATCGGGCATCAACACGCGCGCGGCCTCACGCAGTATCCGGTGCGGATGTGCGCTGAATTCGAGCACATGCGGCAACACCACCAGATCGATGCTGCCGCTGGCCAGAGGCAGCGCACCGCTGTCGGCAAGGAGGTCGCTGCTGCTCTCCGGACCGACGTGGGTGCGCAGCGCGATGCGGTTGCGGCGCAGCAGATCGATTCCCGGCATGCCGATCTGGATTGCGTTGAAACCGAACACGTCCTCCACCGCGCTGTCGAACTGTGCGCGCTCCCAGCGCAGCACGTATTCGCCATTGGGCGTGTTAAACCAGTCGGACAGAGTTGACTTTTTCGACGCTTCCACGAAAACTAGGCTTATGTCAGATAAAAATGATTTCGAAATCGTTCCACTACGCGCGTTCAGCGACAACTACATCTGGACGCTGCGTAACGGCCTTTATGCCGCAGTTGTCGATCCGGGCGACGCGCGACCCGTGCTCGAATACCTGCATAGTGAGGGGCTGGAGCTGTGCGCCATCCTCGCCACGCATCACCATCCCGACCATGTCGGCGGCGTCGCCGAACTGCTCGCGCACCGCTCGGTTCCGGTGTATGGGCCCCGCGGCGAGCCCATAGCCACTCTTACCCATGCGGTCAGCGAAGGCGACGAGGTCGAGATTCCCGGCTTGGGATTGCGCTTCAAGGTACTCGACATACCCGGACATACCCGGGCGCACATTGCTTATTATGGCGCAAATTCCCTGTTCTGCGGCGACACCCTGTTCGCCTGCGGCTGCGGGCGGCTGTTTGAAGGAACCGCGCCACAGATGGCCGCCTCCCTCGCGAAACTTGCGGCGCTGCCGGATGAAACCCTGGTGTACTGCGGCCACGAGTACACGATGGCGAACATCGGTTTCGCGCAGGAAGTCGAGCCGCAGAACGCCGATCTGATGGCGCGGGCGGCAAGCGACGCGGACAAGCGCAAGCGCAATCAACCCACCCTGCCCTCCAGCATCGGTCGCGAGAAAAAGACCAATCCGTTTCTGCGCTGTCTGCAGCCCGCTGTAATCCGCGCGGCGAACAAATATCTCGGTGCGCGCGCCGCCGGCCCGGTGCAGGTTTTCGCGGCCCTCCGGCAATGGAAAAACGAGTTCTGAACACAGCGCGCAGAGCGGCCCAAAAAACAGCTATAAGATGTTATTTTTCCTTGTCTTTCCTTGACCTGTCCGGCTTGCTCCGCTAACATCATCGGTTGGCGTTCGGGGAAGGAGCAGCAGTGCCGGAATTGCGCTTAATCGCGGCCTTCATCCTTGCCGCACTCAGTTCCGGCTGCGCCCTGGCGCCGCCGCAGACCGATGTTTCCTCAGGGAAAGCGTCCACGTCCGCAGCGTCTGCTGCAAGCGTCTATCAGGCGGCGGGTGGGTCCCGATCCAGCCCGAGTTCCGCTGCGGCGCCCGCGGCCGTGGCGCCGGCACTACCGATCCAGGCGCTGCCCAGTCCCTCGGCCCGCGAAGTCAAGGACAAGCTGCGCGCCATCCCCACCATCGACCTCACGGCAGTCCCGCCTGATCTGTGGGATCGCATCCGCACCGGTTTTTCCATGCCCAATCTGTCCAGCCCGCTGGTGCAGGACCGCCAGATCTGGTACGCGAGCCAGCCGAGTTACGTGAAGCGCATGGTCGAACGCAGCAAGCGCTACCTCTACTATATCGTCGAGGAACTGGAGAAACGCGGCATGCCCACCGAACTCGCGCTGCTGCCTATGGTGGAAAGCGCGTTCAATCCCATGGCTTATTCACGCTCGCATGCCTCCGGACTGTGGCAGTTCATCCCGTCCACAGGCAAGAACTACAACTTGGAGCAGACCTCCTGGTATGACGGACGGCGCGACATCGTCGCATCGACCAGCGCCGCGCTGGACTATTTGCAGTTTCTGTATGAAATGCATGGCGACTGGCATCTCGCGCTCGCTTCCTACAACTGGGGTGAGAATGCCGTCGCCCGGGCAATCGAAAAGAACCGGGCCAAGGGACTGCCTACCGATTATCTCAATCTCAGCATGCCCGCGGAGACGCGTTACTACGTGCCTAAGCTGCAGGCGCTGAAAAATATCGTTGCGAATCCGCACAGCTTCGGCGTCGATCTGGAACCCGTACCGAACACGCCTTATTTCGTCACCGTGGAAAGAACGCGCGACATCGATGTGCGCCTTGCGGCCAGGCTCGCGGATATGCCACTCGATGAGTTTCTCGCGCTCAATCCCGGCCACAACCGCCCGGTGATTGTCGCCAACGGCAGCGCCAGCCTGGTGCTGCCGGCGGACAAGGCGAAAATCTTCCTTGCCAATCTGCAAGGACACGAGGCGCCGCTGGTCTCCTGGCAAACCTATACGCTGAAGCGCGGCGACACGTTGCAACATCTTGCGTCAAAGCACGGCATTTCGCTGGCGCGGCTCAAACAGGTAAACGGCATCGAGCGGCGCACCCGGGTGGGGCCCGGTTATCAGATGCTACTGCCGCTGAAAGGGGCCTCGCTCGAGCCTTTGCCGGCCAAGTTTCAGCCGCCGGCAGCCTCGCAAACGCGCATGTCGGTGAATAAAATCGATTACAAGGTAAAGCGCGGCGACACCCTTAGCGGAATTGCCGAGCGTTACAAGGTCAGCATTGACGATCTGCGCAGATGGAACAAAATCGGGCGCCTGATGGCTGGCCAGCACCTGGTCATCGAGGCGAATCAGGCGGCTACGCCCAATAGTGTCAAATCGACCGGCAAAAAGCGCAGCAGCAGAAGAAAATAACGGGCGCGCGCATCAGCCGCCCTTTCCGCGGTAGAGCAGGCAATTCACCTCGTGCTTGTCGCCTATGCGGATTGCCACGGGATAGTCCCGCTTGCATTCGTCCATCGCCTGCGGGCAGCGCGGATGGAAATGGCATCCTGAAGGCGGATTGGCCGGCGAAGGCAACTCGCCGCTCAGCCGTATGAGCTTGCGCTCGCCGTCCGGGGCCAGCGTCGGAACCGCGGATAGCAAGGCCTGGGTATAGGGGTGCCGGGGCGTGCGCAAAACCGCGTCGACCGAGCCGCGCTCTACGATCCTCCCCAGATACATTACCGCAATCCCATGCGCCAGATACTCGACCACGGCGATATTGTGCGTAATGAACAGGTAGGCGAGCTTCAGGTCGCGCTGCAACTGCTTCAGCAAATTAAGAATCTGTGCCTGCACCGAAACATCCAGCGCGCTGGTGGGTTCATCGCAGACGATCAGCTTGGGCGCCACCGCGAGCGCGCGCGCGATGGCGATGCGCTGGCGCTGCCCGCCGGAGAATTCATGCGGATAGCGCAATTTGGCCTCAGCATTCAAGCCCACCTGCGCGAGCATCCGGTCCATGCGCGCTGCGCGCTCCGCGCCGCCATCGGTCACACCCAGCGCCTGCATGCCCTCGGCCAGAATATCGGCGACGCGCAGGCGCGGATTGAGCGAAGCGTAGGGGTCCTGGAATATGAGTTGAAAATCGGCGCGCCGCGCGCGCAAGGCCCGGCCGTGCAGGCGCGTCAGTTCCTGGCTTTCGAACTGCACGCTGCCGGCGCTCGGACGGATCAGCTGCAGGATAGCCTTGCCCGCGGTCGTCTTGCCGCAACCGGATTCACCCACCAGCGCCAGCGTCCTGCCCGACACGATGTCAAACGACATGCCGTCGACCGCCCTGACCTGCCCCACGGTGCGCTTAAACAAGCCCTTGCGTATGGCAAAGTGTACTTTCAGGTCGCACACGCTCAATAAGGCCTTGCCCGATTGCGTTTCCTGGAGGGCGTAGGCGTCATCTTCCACGACGGGCTTGCGCGCGGGAATCGCCTGTCCAGGTGCGGGCGCTTGCGCGCCCTCATACAAATGGCAGCGCACGCTGTGCCCCGCGTCGTTGGTGCTGAATCCCGGCACTTCGGCATGACAGCGCGCCCAGGCCGAATCGCAGCGCTCGGCGAAGCGGCAGCCACGGAACTCGCTGGTCAGCGCAGGGACCTGCCCCCGGATCACCGCCAGTTCGCCGCCGCGGCGCGCGCTGCCCGGCAAGGCTTCGAACAGTTTGCGTGAGTAAGGATGGCGCGGTGTGCGGAAAAACTGTTCGCGCGTCGCGACCTCGATAATCTGGCCGGCATACATGACGGCGACCCTGTGCGCCATCTGCGCCACCACGCCCAGATCATGGGTAATCAGCAGAATCGCCATGCCGCTATCGCGCTGCAATCCGGAAAGCAGATCGAGCACCTGTGCCTGAATGGTGACGTCGAGGGCGGTCGTCGGCTCATCGGCGATCAACAGATCGGGCTCGGCCGCCAGCGCGACGGCGATCATTACGCGCTGTTTCATGCCGCCGGAAAGCTGGAACGCGTATTCGCCCAGGCGCCGCACTGGATCGGGAATGCCCACGGCTTGCAGCAGTTCCAGCATGCGTTTGCGCAGCAGCTCTCCGCGCAACGCGGTATGCCGCTCCAGCACCTCGGCGATCTGCCGTCCGACCGTCAATACCGGATTCAGACAGGTGGCCGGCTCCTGGAAGATCATCGCAATGCGACGGCCGCGCACTGCGCGCATCGCCGCCTCGGGCAGGCATAACAGATCTTCACCGCCGAGCAGCACCGAACCCGCGACGACCTGTCCGGCTTCGGGCAACAGGCGCAGCACCGACAGCGCCGTCATGGATTTGCCGCAACCGGATTCGCCGACTATGGCAAAGGTCTCGCCGCGCGCCACTTCGATACTGATGCCGTCTATGGCGCGCACAATCCCGCCGGAACCGTCCAGCCAGGTCCTGAGGTCGCTGATATTCAGCAACGCGCTCACGCGTCTGCCTGCGCAAACCGCAGTTTCCTGATGCCGACGCGCACGCGCGGATCGAAAGCGTCGCGCACCGCGTCGGCGAACAGATTCGCCGCCAATACCAGGGCCAGCATGAACACGAACGCGCTCGCGAGCGACCACCACACCATGGGCTCGCGCCCCATTTCCAGGCGCGCCGCGTTGATCATGGTGCCGAAGCTGATCATCGAAGGGTCGACACCGACGCCGACGTAGGACAGCACCGCCTCCGCCAGCACCAGCCCGGAAAAATCCATCACCACGGAAATCAGCACGATGTGCATCACATTGGGCAGGATATGGCGCAACATGATGCGCCACTGCGACACACCGAAAGCCTGTGCCGCCTGCACGTATTCCAGCTCGCGCAGCTTGAGCGCCTCACCGCGCAGCAACCGGCATAGGCCGGTCCAGCTGGTGATGCCGAGGATAATGCACAGCCATAGCAGGCGAAAATCCGCGCGCTGCGCCGCGGTCGGGAACAATTCCGGGTGCGTTTCGATATACACCTGCAGCACCAGCACCCCGGCCGCAATCAGCAGTACCCCCGGGATCGAGTTCAGGGTGGTATAGAAATACTGGATGACGTCGTCCACTATCCCGCCTAGGTAGCCTGCCATGATGCCGAGCAGCACGGAGAATGGCAGCATTACCAGCGTGGTCAGCGTGCCTATAACCAGGGCCGTGCGCACGCTTTTCAATGACAGGTAAAGCACATCCAGTCCGACTTTGTCGGTGCCGAGCACGTGGTAGTGCCGCGAAAGAAAAACCAGCGGAACCACGAGCAGCAACAGCAGTGCGAGCGTGCTCAGAATCGCACGCCAGGGCACTTCGGTTTTCCCACTCCACAGAGCCTGCCAGAAAGCGCGCGAGGTGAGCTGTTCCGCGGCGGTACACGCCGCGACCAGCATAAGCGACGCGAGCAACCAGAGAGGAACTGCGAGCGCTACACCGCGAAAACCGGTGAGCAGAACATCGGCCTGCCAGTCCCGCTGCGCATCGAGCAGATGCACGCCAGCGTGCCGCAGGCGCGGATAATCGCGTATCTGCCTGCCCGGCCCGCCGCCTGCACCCGGCAGCTCAACCATCTCCTTGGCGTAGGCGTGCGTCGCGAGCGGGGCGGAATAGGTGCGCTCCGGCCGATTCGCGATGGACGCGAGCAGCAGATCGAGCGCGCTTTTCACATCGACGGCATAGGCGACTTTGCGGCCCGCGCTCGCGTCGCTCTGCGCTCCCGGCGCGGCAGGCAGCGCCAGCCGAAAATGCACCGAATCGAGCAAACCGATGAGTATGAAAACCGCAAGCACCACCAGCGCGCTCATTGCCGCCGGCGTTTGCGCCACGCGCCACCAGGGTGCGCGCAAATGCTCCTGACTGCGTATATACCAGACTAGACCTGCCACCGCCGCCAGCAGCAGGTAGATCAGCGCGTCGGTCCAGAGGATGACAGGCAGCAGCGGCACTACTCGAACCTCACGCGCGGATCCACCAGCGTATAGGAAATGTCGGTGAGCAGCAGGCCCAGGATATAGAGCAGCGAACCGATGAACACCATGGCGCGAACCACTGCGAAATCCTGCGACTGGATCGCTTCGATGGTATAGCTGCCCAAGCCAGGTATGCCAAAAAAGGACTCCGCCACCAGGCTGCCCATGAACAGCAGCGGAATCGCCACTACCGCGCCGGTCAGGATCGGAATCAGCGCGTTTCTGAGCACATGGCGGAAAAACACCACGACCTCGGACAGGCCTTTGGCGCGCGCGGTCCTGACATAGTCTTTGCCTACTTCTTCGAGGAATATGGTGCGATACCAGCGCGCGCCGCTGCCTATGCCGCCGATCACCCCTATTGCGACCGGCAACGCCAGGAATTTGAGTGCGTCGAAGCCCGCGGCGTAGCCTGATATCGGCACGAGGTTCCACAGTTTTGAAATAAGATACTGGCCGCCGATGATGTAGAACAAGCCTGAAATCGACATCATGACCACGCACAGCACCACACCCCAGAAGTCGACATAGGTAGCGCGAAAGAAGGCCATCATCAGGGCAAAGCTGATCTGCAACAGCATGCCGACCAGGAACACCGGCAGCGCGAGCGCCAGGCTGGGCCACATGCGCGTACGGATTTCATAAGCGATGTCGCGCCCGTCGTCGGCGCGGCCGAAATTGAAACGAAACATTTCCACCGATTTCTCGAAATAGATCGTGTCGGTGAACTTGTGCCTGCCCGCTGCCGCCCCGTTGTACAGCAGCGGTTTGTCATAGCCGCGCTCGGCCTTCCACTTGGCGATCGCCTCGGGCGTTACGTACTTGACTCCCAGCTGCAGGCGCGCGATGTCATCGGGCGTGTTCACCTTGAAAAACAGCGCGAAGGTGATCAGGTTGACGCCGATCAGGATGAACACGGCGTAAATCGCGCGGCGGACGATGTAGGCGGACACCGCTAGGCCTTTGCCAGTTCGCGCGCGCGCCAGCTGCGCAGCGCGGGCAGCGTGCCCAGCACCAGCAGCGCGAACAATAGCAGAAGCGGCCAGGCCACGGGGCGGTTCCACTCGGCGCGCTTTTGTTCGCGCAGCTCCGGGTCGAGGCGGTAGAACTTGAGGCCGTTTCGCGCCATCTGGTTGGGTTTCACGTTGTAGAGCCAGGCGTGGTACAGGCTATAGTCCTTGGGATGGTAGGCCCAGACCCAGGGTGCGTCCTCGCGCAGCACTGCCATCATGCGGTCGATGATTGCCTGGCGCGCGGGCCCATTCTCCATGTTCTTCATCTGTGCGAACAGGCGATCGTATTCCGGGTTGGAATAATTTGCCTTGTTCTCGCCACCCTGCTTCACCGTGCCCTGCGCCCCGTCCAGCAGGAACATGAAATTCTCCGCATCCGGATAGTCGGCGTTCCAGCCAAGATAAAACATTTGCGTGTTGCCCTTGCGTATCTTCTCCTGAAAGCGATTCCAGTCGCTGGTGCGAAACTCTAGCTGAACATCGATCTTCTGCAGCTGCTTGCGGTACCAGTCGAGACGCGACTTGCCGCCCGGTCCGCCGCCGGTGGTATCCAGGTACAGCACCAGCGGCGCTCCGCTGCCTGCCTCGCGCCCGCTCGGGTAGCCTGCCTCAGCCAGGAGTTTTTTCGCCTGCGCAATTGATTTTCTGCGCCACGCGCTGCCGGTCTTCTCATAAACGACCGGATTGTAAGCATCGTCACCGCTGCGGTAGCCGAATATCCCCGGGGGAATCGGTCCCTGTCCGGGGACGCCGCGGCCGTTGGCAAATATGGAAATGAATTCTTCGTTGTCAATGGCTATGGATATCGCCTGGCGCAGCTTGCGCGCGCGCGCCTGCCGGGTCGCATCGCCCTGCCCGCCCACCACCGGGTCGAGCCAATTGAATGCCATGTAATAAGCGGTGGTCGCCACCGAGGTCTTGAGCCGGATGCCGCGGCGCGCCATCTCGGGCGACAGTGCCGCATCGCCCTCGATGCCGACGCGCACCGCACTGTCGAAATTGTCGCTGCTGATGCCGGACTGATCGTAATACCCCTGCATGAATTTGTTCCAGTAGGGGATGCTTTCCTTCTCGCGCGTGAACACGATGGCATCAATGAACGGCGCCGTCTTGCCGGCGTCGGCCAGCAGCCCGGCAGCGGCATCCTCCGGCTCGCCCGCGGAAGGGTAGGCTTCGCCGCGAAAATTCGGATTGCGCGCCAGCACCATGCGCGCATTCGGATTGTTTTCGGCAAGCAGATACGGGCCGGTGCCGAGCGGATACCAGTCGAGGCTGAAGTTCTTCTCGGCCATGCCGGGCTGGGCGTAGAACCGCTCGGCTTCGGGCGGCACTGGCGCAAAGAAAGGCATGGCCAGCCAATAGATGAACTGCGGGTACTTTCCGCGCACCTTGATGCTATAGGTATAGCGGTCCAGGACTTTTACACCGGAGATCTCGCGCCCGGCGAGACCAGTCCAGACCGGCGGCAAGGCCGCCGAACGCGCCGCCTTTTCTTCTTGTTCCAGGAGCGCCGCATACTCCTTCAGACCGACAATATAGTCGCTCATATGTCCAAGGATGGGAGAGTGTATGCGCGGATGCGCGAGGCGCTTGATCTGGTAGACGTAATCCGCGGCCACCAGTTCGCGACTGCCGCTGCCGGGGAAATCGGCAAGCCTGAATTTGTTGCGCAAATCGCCGGGCTTGAGATCCAGATACAGGCTGCGACCGGCAGCATCCTTGGCGAACGCAGGATGCGGCTGAAAAAATATTCCGGATTTTATGCGTATCTCGTAGACGCTATAGGCAATCTCCCCGGCGCTGGCCGGCAGTTCCTTGCCCTCGCTGTTGAAATAGCGCGGCTTGGGCAGATCGGCCGCAGTCGCCGGAATCAAGGTATAGGGCCGTTTGAGATAATGGTACTGTAGCGGCGGCTCGTATATCTGCCAGATGAAATCGTACTCGTCGGCGGTGTAGGCCTTTGCCGGGTCCAGGTGCTTGGGGCGCTCGGAAAATGAGCTGTAGAGTATGTTCTTGCCGGACTGGTTAGCGGGATAGGGATCGTTCCAGACTTTGCCGCAGCTGGCGAGCAGGAGCAGACAGGCAAGCGCGGTGGGGAAACGCATCGCCCGGAGTTTAGCTGAACGCGCAACAGCCGTCACACCGGTATAATTCGCCTCCCTAGTACTGCGGAGTCACCATGGGTTTTCTGTCAGGCAAGCATATCCTCATCACCGGTTTGCTCAGCAACCGCTCCATCGCCTATGGCGTCGCCAAAGCCTGCCGCCGCGAAGGTGCCAAACTCGCTTTTACCTATCAGAACGAACGCTTCAAGGAACGTGTTACCGATATGGCCCACGAGTTTGGCAGCCGCCTGGTATTCGCCTGCGACGTAGCCAGCGACGAGGAGATCACGAACCTGTTCGCCGAGCTCGGCCGGCACTGGGACGGCCTGGACGGCTTGGTACACTCTATCGCCTATGCCCCGCGCGAAGCGATCGACGGCGATTTTCTGGAAGGCATCTCGCGCGAGGCTTTCCGCATCGCGCACGATGTGTCGAGCTACAGCTTTGCCGCGCTGGCCAAGGCGGCGCTGCCGATGATGAAACACCGGCACGCCGCGCTGTTGACGCTGACCTACCTGGGCGCAGTGCGCACCATGCCCAATTACAACGTGATGGGTCTGGCCAAGGCCAGTTTGGAGGCCGCAGTGCGCTACATGGCCGCGAGCCTGGGCCCTAAAGGTATACGCGTCAATGCGGTGTCTGCGGGTCCAATCAAGACTCTGGCCGCCTCCGGCATCGCCAGCTTCGGCAAGCTGCTCGCCTATAACGCCAGGCACGCGCCATTGCGGCGCAATGTCACGATCGACGAAGTCGGAAACGTCGCTGCCTTCTTATGCAGCGACCTTGCCAGCGGCATCACCGGCGGGGTGACCTACGTCGATGGCGGCTTCAACACCACCGCACTGGGAACGACGGAAGTCTAGGGGCGCCACGTCGTGCGCTGTCTTTGTTTTTCGTCATAACCGCGTTTTCTGCGCGAATGTGCCTTTCATCATCGCGGTAGGGACAGCGGTTACCCGATGCCCCCCGCACAGATCCCGGCGT
>CAKKSJ010000462.1 GCA_919902965.1 Burkholderiales bacterium | reverse complement strand
AGAAATCCTCACCTCTTCGGGGGATCCCGACCTTCGGTCTCCCATCTTGGAGGACAGCCCGCGATAGCTTGACCCGCGGGCGGCACCCGCAGGAGTCCGCCCATGCTGGGCGCACGAAAAAAAAGGGCAGGGAAAACCCTGCCCTTCCATTGCGGTGAAGAAAAACTTACTTCTTCACTTCTTCTTTGGCTTTTTTGGCTTTTTTGGCTTTTTTCGGGGCCTTCGTTTCTTTCTTCATTTCCGACTTTGCTTCTTTCTTCATTTCCGTCGCTGCTTCTTTCTTCATCTCACCGGCGGCGGCCACGTGCTTTGCGGCAAACGCTGAACCGGCGGAAACGGCGAATACGCTGGCAACCAGGATCGACAGTAGCTTGCTCATTTTGACTCCTCTGTGATGGATTTGAAGTACCGGCGTGCCCTTAACCGCCTCTACCTATCGTCCTTGATTCGGGAGCCGATGTCGATAACGCGGTGCAAGCATAGCGGTGTTAGCCGCGATGCCGGAAACTCGAATAACGACCCAGCCGCCAAGACGTTGACAAGTTTTGACGCAGCCGGGCGAATTCGGCTCGCATAGAAAAAACTCCTAACAATCAAGCTTATATTTTATAATCGCGCCCCAACTTAGGCCCGCGCTGGCAAGCTACACCCGCCCTCCAAGCACATGCACTGCCTGCTCTCCCTGCTATTCGTTCTGCTCTTCTGCGCCTGCGGGTCGGCGCAGGCTGCGCCCTATACCCCGCAATCGGACGCCGAGATCCTGGAGCGCCTGCCGTTCAAGGCCTCGGACGCCGAAGGCAGGGAGTTACGCCAGATGCGCCGGGCACTTGCGGAACAACCGCAGGACCTGAAACGCGCACTGGCCCTGGCGCAGCGCTATTTCGACCTCGCCAGTGCGGAGGGCGACCCGCGCTACGTCGGCTACGCCGAGGCCGCAATCCGACCCTGGAGCCAGGCCGCCGAGCCGCCGGTGGAAATCCTGTTCATGCATGCGCTGCTGCGCCAATACCGGCACGAATTCGATGCGGCACTCGCCGATCTGGCGCGGGCCGCGGAGCGCGACCCCGGCAACGCGAGGATCTGGTCCTGGCGCTCGGCCATCCTGCTGGTACAGGCAGACTATGCCGGTGCGCGCGCCGCCTGCGCCAAGCTTGCACCGCTGGCCAGCGCGCTGCTCGCCATGTCCTGCAATGCGATCATCGCTGCGCGCACCGGAAAAGCCGAGCAGGCCTACACCGAATTGTCCGCAGCCCTGGCGCGCCGGCCCGACGCCGATTCCGGCCTGAAGCTATGGATAGAGACGCGACTTGCCGAAGCCGCCGTGCAGCTGGGCCGCAGCGAACTGGCCGAGCGCCATTTCAAGGCCGGCTTCGCCCTGGGCATCACCGACGGCTATCTGATCGCCGCGTATGCCGATTTCCTGCTCGACCAGGGCCGGCCGCTGGAAGCGGTCGCCTTATTCAAGGACTGGGAACGCTCCGACATTCTGCTGTTGCGCCTCGCGCTGGCCGAGCAGGCGGCCGGACTGCCGTCGGCGGCTGCGCACAAGGCGATGCTGACGGCGCGCTTCGACGCCTCCGCCCTGCGCGGCGACAAGCTGCACCAGCAGGACGAAGCGCGTTTCCACCTCGCCATGCTCGGTGACGCCAAAGGCGCGCTGCGCCTTGCCGTAGAAAATTACCGCGTGCAGCGCGAGCCTGGCGACGCGCGCATGCTGATGGAAGCGGCCCTGGCCGCCAAGGATTACGCCGCAGCGCAGCCCGCGCTGGACTGGATGCGCACGAGCGGCTATGAAGACCCGATCTACGCAAAGCTCGCGCGGCAACTGCGGGCGGGCGCGAAATGAGGCGCTGGCTCGCCCTGCTGTTGTTGCTCGCAAGTTTCGCCGCCGAGGCGCACAAGCCCAGCGACAGCTACCTGCGCCTGAACATCGACGGCGCACAGGTCAGCGGACAATGGGACATCGGACTGCGCGACCTGGAGCAGGCGATCGGCCTGGATACCAACGGCGACGGCGACATCACCTGGGGCGAGTTGCGCGCGCGCCACGCCGATATCGCCGCCTATGCGCTCGCGCGCCTGAGTTTATCCGGCGATGCAAAGAACTGCCCCTTGCGCGTGACCGGGCACGAGGTGGACCATCACAGCGACGGCGCCTACGAAGTGCTGCGCTTCGCGGCCGACTGCGGCAGCGCGCCCGCGGCGATCGAAATCGGCTACTCCTTGTTTTTCGATTTCGACGCCCAGCACAAAGGCCTGCTCAATCTCGAATATCAAAGCAGGATCCATAGCCTGGTGTTCACGCCGGAACGCTCGAAACAAAGCTTCGTGCTCGGAGAACTGTCCGCCCTCAGGCAATTCCTGAGCTACGGCCGCGAAGGCGTGTGGCATATCTGGATCGGCTACGACCACATCCTGTTCCTGCTGTCGCTGCTGCTGCCGGCGGTGCTGTTGCGCGAGCGCCGGCACTGGCTGCCGGTCGCGCGTTTCCCCGCTGCCTTCTGGGATGTGTTCAAAATCGTCACCTCATTCACCGTGGCGCATTCCATCACGCTGTCTCTCGCCGCGCTGGGCGTGATCTCACTGCCCTCGCGCCTGGTCGAATCAGCCATCGCGGCCTCGGTGGTGTTGGCCGCGCTCAACAACCTGCTGCCGGTCGTGGGCGGCCGGCGCTGGGTGGTGGCCTTCGCCTTCGGCCTGATCCACGGTTTCGGCTTTGCCAGCGTGCTCGCCGAGCTGGGCCTGCCGCGCGACGCGCTGGTGCTCGCCCTGGTCGGCTTCAACCTCGGTGTGGAGGCGGGGCAGCTCGCCATCGTCGCGGCGTTTTTGCCGCCAGCCTATTATCTGCGCGCAAGCTGGTTCTACCAGCGCGCGGTGCTATTCGGCGGCTCGATCGCGATCGTCACGATTGCCATGGTCTGGCTGCTGGAACGCGTGTTCGACCTGAAACTGATCACGGCCTGAGGGCAGCGGCGCGGCAGTCCCGGCGCGCGCACCAAAAACGATTGCGCCGTGCGGCGCGTTATCATGCGGCGGGGGGAAGCGTGAACGAATCTTTTGGGCGTAGCGACTAGTCATGCTCGAATCCGCATTGTGGGCGCTCGCCGCAGCGTCCGGACTGGGCGCAGCCATGATCACCACGCGCCTCGGCCTGCGCTACGCCTCCCCCGCGGCCGGCGCAGCGATCGGCGTCCCCTCGTCGACGCTGATTTTCTGGTGCCTGGCGCCGTTTCTGCTCGAACCTGCCGGCTTCAATCTCGCGGCGGCTGGCGTATTCGCGCTCGTCGGCCTGTTCTTTCCCGCGGCGGTAACCCTGCTCACCTACACCGGCAACCAGCGCATGGGGCCGACCATCACCAGTTCCATTTCCTGCACCACGCCCCTGTTCGCTCTGTGCGGGGCCATCCTGTTCCTGGGGGAAACGCTCACGCCGGGAAATGTGTTCGGCACCGGCACCATCGTGCTCGGCATGCTGGCGCTGAGCTGGAGCGGCAATGCACTGCCGCGCAGCTGGCCGCTGTGGGCGATTGCCCTGCCCGTCGCAGCAGCGGTGCTGCGCGCGCTGGCGCAGGTCCTGACCAAGGCCGGTCTCGCGCTCTGGGACAACCCTTACGCCGCTACGCTGGTCGGCTACACCGTCTCGGCGCTGGTCATTCTGACGGTGACGCGCCTGCGCGGATCGCGCCAGCAGACCGACCGCCGCGCCACGCCATGGTTCGTCGCCACGGGAATACTCAACGGGGCCAGCATGTTTCTGATGTATACCGCGCTCGCAAAAGGCAAGGTGGCGCTGGTCTCGCCTATCATTGCGACCTATCCGCTGTTCACCCTCGCCCTGAGCCTGCTCATGCTGCGGCAGGAACGCGTGCCGCCGCGCGTGGCCCTGGGGGCGGCGCTGACGGTGGCCGGGGTGGTGCTGCTGCTCGCGTTCTAGGGCGCAAACCTCGCCGTCACCGACAAGCCTTTGCCCTGCGGACCGTCCTCCAGACTGAGGCTCGCGTCATGCAGTTCGGCAATGCGCTTGACGATGGACAGGCCCAGGCCGCTGCCATATTCTTCGCTGCCCAGGACGCGGTAGAAACGCTGCCCGACCTTGTCGCGCTCGTCCGCGGGTATGCCCGGCCCCTGATCGATGACCGTGAGCGTCGCCGCCTGCCCGTCGCGTGCGGCGCGCACATGCACGCTGCCGCCTGCCGGGCTGTAGCGTATGGCGTTGTCGATCAAATTGCGCAGCAGGATGGCGATTAGTCCCGCATGGCCCATGGTTTCCACCGCCGCGCCTTCGGCCAGGTCGATTTCGATATTTTTCGACAAAGCGTACGGTGCCAGTTCGGCCACGGATTTTCCGGCCAGCGCCTGCAGATCGCAGACTTCGGCCTTGCTCCCAAGTTCGTCCGGATCGAGCCGCGCGAGCGTCAGCAGTTGCTGAACCAGGTGGGCGGCGCGATCGCAACCGGTGATCACGTTCTCGAGCGCATGACTGCGCTCGGCGTCGCTGCTGGATGCCAACGCCACCTGCGCCTGGGTTTTCAAGGCCGCCAGCGGCGTGCGCAGTTCATGCGAGGCGTCGGCGGTGAAGCGGCGTTCCTTGCCGATCAGCTGCGCCACGCGCTCGAACAGGCGGTTCAGATTCTCGACCAGGGGCAAAACCTCTGCCGGGGCTGCGCCCGCGTCCAAGGTGCCGAGCTTGCCCGCATCGCGCCCGGCCACCAGCCCGCCGAGCGCGGCCAGCGGCCGCAGCCCGCGGGCGACATTGAACCACC
>CAKKSJ010000461.1 GCA_919902965.1 Burkholderiales bacterium | reverse complement strand
ATCCGCGAGCGCCTTCGCCGCAGAAAGGGTGATCGGAATCGGCCAGAACAGGCCGTTTTTGGACGGCATCTTGAACGAGTCGCAGACGCCCTGCCAGTCCTCCTTGCCCATGAAGCCGTCCAGGGGCGTGAATCCCCCGATTCCCAGCATGATGAGGTCGCCGGTCTCGCGGCTGGTCAGCGGGACTTTCTTGAGTGCCTTGGCCTTATTAACCTCGTCTGCGAGTGCCTTCCCTTCGAGAAGCAGACATTTGAGCTCTTTGCTTCCGTGCGGGCTTACGAGCGTTACCATTTTGATGCCTCCTGTTTCGAGTTGAATTCCTTGCCGGATCCGTCACCTGCGATTTGAGACGCACACCGGTCTGCGCCGGTGCGCGCGCTTTACCCTGTCCTGCACTTTCCTGAATGACAGTATTGGTTGAGAGTACGGTGATGTCGAACAATAACCTCCAATGGATGCATAGATTTTGATGATTATCAAGAGAATCCGACTCGTCACAGGCAGAGCTGCGAGGTGTTTCAATTAGTTGCCTCAGCGCCTGGCCGTGATGCGACCGCCGCTTCTTCGATTCGGCCGATGATTGATCACGCAAGTTGATTGAATTGATCCAAAAAACGGAAACCACTGGGCCATCCCCGGCGACCGCGCCCTCTATGCCGACCGCAGCGAAAAGACGCAAAGCGTCGCGGCTTTGACAATAATCATAACGTCGCCGGTTTTCGATGATTAAACTTGCCTGGAGTTCCAAGGACCCGCTTCTCGCATCACTGAAAATGGGGTCGCCGTAGATTGAGCGCGCATTGCGCACCCATGCTGAGGACGAAGTACTTGAGCCATCGCTCCAGGAAGGTCAGGACGCACGCCGAACAAAGCGGGCGCCTGCCGTTTAGAACCTGTTTCAGGAAACACCTGTCAGCGATGTCGCCCGAGTCATATCACGCACGATTTGCCGTAAGTAGATTCTTAACCCGTAGTAACGCCTGAGGGACAGAAAGGAGATAACTATGCCTAGTTTTGTGAACCCTGAAAAATGCGACGGATGCAAGGGTGCGGATAAAACCGCGTGCATGTACATCTGCCCGAACAACCTTATGGTGCTCGACAAAAGCGCCATGAAAGCCCACAACCAGGAACCGGATCAGTGCTGGGAGTGCCAATGCTGCGTGAAAATATGCCCATCGCAGGCGATTGACATCCGCGGCTACGCCGATTTTATCCCACTCGGTGCACAGGTGATACCGATGCGCTCCTCCGAAAGCATCATGTGGACGGTCAAATTCCGCAATGGTTCGATCAAGCGCTTCAAGTTCCCGATCCGTACCACGGCAGAAGGCCAGGCGGTGCCCTCGGGTGGATGGGACACCGGGGCCAGTCTCGACGACTTCAGCTTGTTTACCGAACCCGCCTCCGCCGGTTTAGAGAAAATTGCCGCCCCCGGCGCCAAGACTTGGATGCAGTAAAAGGAGACAACACCATGCAAAACTTTGAAACAGTAACTGTCAATACCGATCTTCTGATCCTGGGTGGCGGCATGGCCGCGACCGGCGCTGCCGTCGAGGCCGCGCACTGGGCTACAAAGAACAACCTGAAGGTCACCGTGGTCGACAAGGCGGGAATGGACCGCTCGGGCGCGGTTGCCATGGGACTTTCGGCGATCAACCAGTATGTCGGCCTGAAAGACGGCCAGAACACCATAAAGGACTACTGCGATTACGTGCGCAACGACCTGATGGGCATCACCCGCGAGGACCTCGTCGCGAGCATCGCCCGCCATGTAGACTCCAGCGTGCACCTTTTCGAAAAATGGGGCCTGCCGATCTGGAAAGACGAGAAAGGCGCCTACGTGCATGAAGGCCGCTGGCAGCTCATGATCAACGGCGAATCGTACAAAATCATCGTCGCCGAGGCCGCCAAGAATGCTCTTGCTGCGGGTGGCCACCAATACTTCGAGCGCATTTTCATCACCCACCCGCTGGTCGAGGGCGGCCGCTGCGTCGGCGCCGTAGGCTTCAGTGTGCGCGAGAACAAGTTCTACGTGTTCCGCGCCCAGGCGGTGGTGGTGGCCATGGGTGGCGCCGTCGGGGTGTTCAAACCGCGTTCCTCGGGCGAGGGCGCCGGCCGCGCCTGGTATCCGCCGTTCAATTCGGGCGCAAGCGCCTACTTCACGCTCAAAGCAGGCGCAGAGATGACCTGCCAGGAAGTGCGCTTCATCCCGGTGAGGTTCAAGGACGCTTACGGCCCGGTCGGCGCGTGGTTCCTGCTGTTCAAGTCGCGCGCGACCAACGCGCTGGGCGAGAACTACATGGAAACGCGCAAGGGCGAGCTGGAGAAATGGGCTCCGTACGGCAAGGTAAAACCCGTACCGGCGAACCTGCGCAACTACCTCGGCATGCTCGACGTAATGGAGGGCAAGGGCCCGATCTACATGCGCACCGAGGAGGCTCTGGCCAAGATCTCGGACGAGTACAAGGACGACAAGAAGGCCTACGCGAAGAAAATGAAGGAACTCGAGTCCGAGGCGTGGGAGGACTTCCTCGACATGACCATCTCCCAGGCCCACCTCTGGGCCGCCACCAACACTCAGCCCGAGGAGAAGCCCTCCGAGATCGCAGCCGCCGAGCCGTATTTCATCGGCTCGCACTCCGGCGCCTCCGGCGCCTGGGTGAGCGGCCCCAAAGACCTGGCTCCACCGGAATACTTCTGGGGCTACGAGCAAATGTCGACGGTCAAGGGTCTGTTCTGCGCCGGCGATGCGTCGGGCGCGAGTTCGCACAAGTTCTCCTCGGGGTCCCACGCCGAGGGCCGCATCGCGGCCAAGAGCGCGATCCGCTACGTCGTCAATGAGAAACCCGGCCTGGCCAACATCAGCGACGCGGCCATCACTGAGCTCAAGGAAATGGTCATCAAGCCGCTCAAGCTCTACGAGGACAGCCAGAAGTTGTCGACCCAGCCGGACGTCAACCCCGCCTACATCCTGCCCAACCAGTTCCGCATGCGCCTGCAGAAGCTGATGGACGAGTATGCCGGCGGCGTGACCGCGCAGTTCACCACCTCGGGTCCGCTGCTGCAGCGTGGGCTCGAGCTGCTGAAGGTGCTCAAGGAGGATGCAGCGTCCCTCGGCGCCGAGGACCTGCACGATCTCATGCGCTGCTGGGAAAACTATCACCGCATGTACCAAGCCGAGGCGCACGTGCGTTCCATTCTCTTCCGTGAGGAGACCCGCTGGCCGGGCTATTACTTCCGTTCCGACAAGCCTATGATGGACGAAAAATGGCGGGCCTTCGTGAACTGCGTGATGGAACCCAAGTCGGAGGAGTGGACCATGAAGAAGGTTCCGGTCAAGTACCTGTTTGCGTGATCGGGTGGTCTATATCGTCGATCGAACGAGTTTTGTCTGATCGGGGGCCCCGGGCGCGCTGGCAGGCGCCCGGGGCTCCGTTGTCTTTACAGGGGAGAGTGATGCCTACAAAACAAAAGAAATATACCTGTCCCCATTGCGAAGCTGAGCTTCAGGCCTTCGAACTGCCGGAAGCCGGTGGCTGGGACCAGAAGCACCACCTCGCGTGCTTCAATAACGACTGCAGTTATTACCGTAGAGGCTGGGACTGGATGCTGGCGCACTACAATGCGAAGGTCTCCTACCGCTATCGCCTGGACCCGGAGAGCGGCAAGGATTCCCCCATTGCGGTATGGTCCGAGACCGCCCTGTTGGATCGCATTGTCAATACGGATGTCGTACCCGCGAAAAAGAAGGCGCCGAAAAAGCCTGTCAAAAAAGCTGTTAAACCCGTGAAGAAAAAAGCGCAGAAAAAGGACGTCCGCCGCGTTAAACCAAAGAGTCGCGCCAAATGAAAAAGAAAGCCGTAGGAGTGAAGCGCGGGAAAACCACCGCGAAAAGCATGCCGAAGCCGACTAGCGCGGCGCGAGCGCATACCCTGCCCGCGGCGCTACGCGACCGGCGTAAGCTCGAGCCGGACGGCGAGTTCCGCTTCGGCTGTCACCGGGGTCTTCCTTGCTACACGGACTGTTGCGCAGACGTAAACATTCTGCTCACGCCGATGGATGTCCTGGGTCTTTCCCGCCGCCTCGGCATTACGACCGGGGAGTTTATCGCGCGGCATACGCTCACACCGGTGACCAAGGACCTGCACCTGCCCGTCCTGATGCTGCGTATGGAAGAAGAGCCCGGCAGGAAATGCCCGTTTGTCGACGCCCAGGGGTGCACCGTGTACGAGGATCGCCCGTGGTCGTGCCGGATGTATCCCGTTGGGATGGGCCTTCCACCCGCGCGCGCGGGTGACGAGCCCGAGCCCGTGTACGTTCTGTTCGAGGACGACTTCTGCAAGGGCCGCAACGAACCAGGCAAATGGACCGTCGCCCAGTGGCGGACCGACCAGAACGTGACCGACAGGGAAGAGATCGAGTCCGGCTATCGCGAACTGATCTCACACCCCTGGTTCATCGGCGGCCGCCAGCTCGATGCGAAGCGAATGGAACTGTTCCATACCGCGTGTTACGACCTCGACAAATTCCGCGATTTCGTCTTTGGCAGCAGCTTTCTTGCGCGTTTCGAACTTGAGGATGCACTCGTCGCGAAACTGCGCACGGACGACGAAGCGCTTATGCGCTTCGCCTTCCGCTGGCTGCGCTTTGCCCTGTTCGCCGAACCGACACTGAAGCTCCGCGAAGCCGCGCCGCAGACCCGGCATTGAATCGAAACCGCGGATCCCCTGCCTGCGTGCCCGGGCGGCGAGGCGCCTGGTGTTTGTCCAGAAGGGCTAGCTCGCTTCAGTAGCCGGCCTTTCCAAACGGCTTGGTCAGGCCGGCGACGCGCGCGCCCTGCTTGGCCGGTCCGAGCGGAAACAGGTCGTAGAGCGCCTTGCTGTCGCAGCCCGGCATCATAGCGGCGATGTCTTTCAGCATATTGCGGAAGTTCGGCGTCTGCCCGTGCTCCTTGTACTGATCGCGCAGATATTGCACGACCTTCCAGTGATCGTCGCCAAGCTCGATGCCTTCGGCCTGCGCGATGACCCGCACGACTTCCTCGCTGTAATCGGGCGCAAGCAAATAACCATCCGCATCGACTTCCAGTTCAACGCCATTCACCACATAGCCCATGTTGCGATCCTCCGTTGCTTGTCAATCATATCGGCAATTCTGAAATGAATCTCTAACCCTTATCCTGCGTCTGCGACCAGGTTTGCATGGCGCGGCCCCAACGCTCT
>CAKKSJ010000460.1 GCA_919902965.1 Burkholderiales bacterium | reverse complement strand
CCAAGCAGGGCACCGGAGCGAGCCGCCGCCTGCGCCGTGAAGGCAAGACCCCCGGTATCGTTTACGGGGGCAATCAGCCCGCGGTCGTCATCGAGCTCGATCATAACGCGCTGTACCACCAGCTGCGCGAGGAGGCCTTTCACGCCTCCGTGCTGACGCTCAATCTCGAAGGCGCAAAAGAGCAGGTGTTGTTGCGCTCGGTCAACATGCACCCGTTCAGGGTGGAGGTCCAGCACATCGATTTCCAGCGCGTCCAGGCCGATGTGAAAATCCAGATGAAAGTGCCGCTGCACTTTATCAACGCCGAGCTGTCGCCGGGCGTGAAGGTGTCCGGCGGTCTCGTCAGTCACGTCATGAGCGAGCTGCTGATTCGCTGCCTGCCGGCGGACCTGCCCGGGTTTATCGAGGTGGACCTGAAGGATATGGAAATAGGCAATACCGTGCACGTCAGGGATCTGCAGCTCCCCAAAGGCGTGGAGTGGATCCTGCACGGCAACGAGAATCCGTCGGTGGCTGTGGTGCAAATCCCGCGTGCCCTGGTGGCGGACGAAGCGGCAGACGCTGCGGCGGCCGAAGCGGCTCTGGCGCCTTCCGAGGTACCCACCACCAAGCAATCTGCCGAGCCGGCGGCGGTGGAGAAGGGCGGGGACAAAGCTGACAAGACTGATAAGAAGTCCGAGAAATCGGACAAGAAGTAGGCGTTCATCCCGATACGAGGGCTTATCCCCCCTCGTGCTTTCCCAACTCAGCGGCCGTTTCAGCACTCGGCCGCTAAACTGCTTGTCCGCCAAGGGGGTGGGCGGAGGCTCCGGCCTCTGCCTTCTTTCTTAGAGCGGCGTCAAGATGCCGATCAAACTCATTGTTGGCCTGGGCAACCCGGGGAAAAAGTACGAGAGTACGCGCCACAACGCCGGCTTCTGGCTGGTCGAGCGGCTGGCTGCGCAGCACCGGCTCAGCCTCAGGAAAGAGCCCAGGTTCCACGCCTTGATCGCGAAGCTGGAAACTGAATCCGCGCGCGCCTGGCTGCTGCTGCCGCAGACCTGGATGAACGAATCGGGTGAGGCCGTGGGCGCGCTGGCGCAGTTCCACAAGATTGCGGCCGACGAAATCCTGGTGGCGCACGACGAACTCGACCTGCCGCCCGGGGGCGTAAAAATCAAACAGGGCGGCGGCCACGCGGGCCACAACGGCCTGCGCGACATAATCGCCAAGCTGGGCACGCCGGATTTCTGGCGCATGCGTATCGGCATAGGCCATCCGCGCGAAATCGAGGCAAGCGAGCAGGAGGTGGTCGATTTTGTGCTCCACCAGCCGCGCAAGGAAGAAAAGGCATCAATCGATGCGGTGATCGACCGCGGCGTCGCGGTGTTCGATCTGATACTGGCGGACAACATGGCCGCGGCCATGCACAAGCTGCATACCAAGCCAAAACCGCAATCACCGGAAACTCCAACATAGGCAGAGTGAAATGCGAACGGGCAGTCCCCTTTTGCATTCTTCAAACTGGTTTAAGGCCTCAATATGTCTCTCAAATGCGGAATTGTCGGCTTGCCGAACGTCGGCAAGTCAACGTTGTTCAACGCGCTCACCAAGGCCGCCATCTCGGCAGAGAACTATCCCTTCTGCACCATCGAGCCCAACGTCGGCATCGTCGAGGTGCCTGACACAAGACTGGCGCAGCTGGTGGCCATAGCCAAGCCGCAAAAAACTCTTCCTGCGGTCGTGGAGTTCGTCGATATCGCGGGCCTGGTCGCAGGTGCGTCCAAGGGCGAGGGCCTGGGAAACAAGTTTCTCGCCAACATCCGCGAAACCGATGCCATCGCCCATGTGGTGCGCTGTTTCGCCGACGACAACGTAGTGCACGTCGCCGGAAAGATCGATCCCCTTAGCGATATCGAGACCATTAACACCGAACTCGCGCTGGCCGATCTGGCGACCGTGGACAAGACCATGGCGCGCTACGCCAAGCTGGCGAAGTCCGGCGACAAGGACGCGCAGCGCATCATGGCGGTGCTGGAAAAAGTGCTGCCGGTGTTGAACCAGGCGAAGCCGGCGCGCAGCCTGGCGCTGTCGCGCGAGGAGCAGCAGGTGCTGCAACCCATGTGCCTGATGACCGCCAAACCGGCGATGTATGTCGCCAATGTCGACGAAAACGGCTTCAGCAACAACCCGCTGCTCGCGCGCGTCGAGGAATACGCCAAGGCGGAGGGCGCGCCGGTGGTCGCCATCTGCGCCGCCATCGAAGCGCAGATGGCGGATCTGGCCGACGAGGAAAAGCAGATCTTTCTAGCCGACATGGGCCTGGAAGAGCCCGGCCTGGGCCGCTTGATCCGCGCCGGCTACGCGCTGCTGGGTCTGCAGACTTACTTCACCTCGGGTCCAAAGGAAGTGCGCGCCTGGACCGTGCAAGTCGGCGCGACCGCGCCGCAGGCCGCCGGCGTGATCCACACCGACTTCGAGCACGGCTTCATCCGCGCCGAGGTGATCTCATTCGCCGATTTCATCGCCTGCAAGGGCGAGCAGGGCGCCAAGGAAGCGGGCAAGATGCGCCTGGAGGGCAAGGAATACGTGGTGCGCGACGGGGACGTCGTGCATTTCCGCTTCAACGTTTAGGCGCGCGCCCCCGCATAGCCTGCTAGCGCGGCGCTCCGCCTTCGCCGCCGATCAGGTGCTCAGTGAGCAGCCGCCATTCCGCGGCCGAACGCAAGGGCAGCGCCACCAGTTCCGGTTTGAAGACAATATTTTGCAGCGATCCGAGGCGGCCTTGGTGCTTGTCCAGGAAGCGCTGCGCGTACCTGCGCCACGGCGCGTCATTGCCTGCCTGGGATTCGTGTGCCACGAGGATGTCGTTGCAGCTGGCACAGTCCAGGCCAGCCTGTGCCGCGCGCAGGCTGAAATCCAGATCGTACAAATGCCAGCCGTCGAAGCCGGATTCATCGAAACCCAGGCGCAGCGCGGTGTCGCGGCGGGTCGCGAACAACAGTCCGTCCACGGCCTGCAGCCCCTTGGTCTCGCGTTCCGTCACGTCGTACAGGGTCACTACATAGCGGCCCTCACCGTTGGGCCTGCCGATCTGGCCGGCGAGGTGCGGGTAGCCGGCAAAATGCCAGGCGCCGCCGACCAGCTTGCGCGTGCCGGCGATGCCGACGAGCGCATGGCGGCAGATCGCGCGCAACAGTCGCGCGGCGAAATCCGGGCTGAGTATGTCGATGTCGTCTTGCGCGAACAGCACCACATCGTGGCGCGCCCGCTGCAGCGCCCGGTTGTAGCCTTCGGCGTAGGAGCGCGCGTCGTTGATGAGGATGACTTCGTGCGGCACTTCCGCCAGCAGGCGGCGATACATCGCCTCGGCCCTGCTTGCGCGCCCGGCGCTGGCGCTGCAGATCAGCACCGACACCGATTGGCTGTGCTGCGGCGCAAGCGCTTCGATTGCGGCTGTCTTGCCGTTCGCACCCTCCATACGCGCGTGACACAGCGCCTGCCGCGCCAGGGTTTCGGCGGAAAGCGGGTATTTGGGCCGCAGTTCCAGGCAGCGCGCGTATGCCTGCAGTGCCGCCGCGAGCTGTTCCTGCCCGAGGCGGCAACTGCCGAGCAGATAGTGCAGCGCGGGCAGTGCCGGCTCCAGCGCCAGCGCCTGCTGCGTGAATGCCGCGCTCTCCTCCCAGTTGTCGACGGCGAACGCTGCAGCGGCGCGCTGATACAAGGCTTCGACCGGATCCGGCTGCGTGTCGCCGCCATGCACTGCGCGGCGCGCGGGCAGCGCGGCCGCGTGCTGCGCCTGCGTCGCCGCCGGCTCGCCCAGTCCGAGCAGCGCGCGTTGCGCGGCATCGGCGCGGGTTTTGAACACGAACACATGCAGCTCCAGCAGCGCGAGCGGCGCCGCGAAATAGATCTCGCCGTAGCCGTTCGAGTGCAGCGCGCGCAGCAGCGAATCGCGGCTGAATCCGGTCTTGTGGGCATAGAAATCCTGGCCACTGGCCTCGATCTCGGGCGCATAGCCGTAGATCATGTCGTGCGCGGTGATCGGGCCGATGTTGGCTTTGTAGATCTCCTGCTCGATGTCGATCTCGTTTTTCGCGAGCAGCTTGATCAATTCGCCGATGTCGGGCACGCGGATTTCGGCAAACCCGTCCGCCTTGAGCACATGCAGGAATCCCTGCAGCACTTTATCGACATCGTGCCGGTAATAGTGTTCGAGGTTGTGCGAGCAGTAGACGGCGTCGAAAGCGTCCGGCGCGGCGGCCTCGCGCAGCGCGCGCGCATCGCACACCAGGTCCGCGCCTGTGCGTGGATCGATGTCGAGCAGCAACTGCTCCCAGTCCTGGAAATGCGGCGGCAGGGCGACGCCCTTGCTGCCGCCGCCGACGTTGAGTACGCGCATTTTGGCGCCGGGTGGCGGCGCGACCAAACCTTTCAACGCATCGAACACAGGGCGCGGCCTGACGGAGGCTGGTGAGTGCGTAAGCGCACTAAATGGCGCCGAGACACAAATCGAGTTGCGCAAAGCGCGCCTCATTCCGGGTATTCATAGCGTACTCCGCAGGAAAGGGTGAGGCGCGCCGGGATGGATGGTTGGTGGCGTCGATTCTAACGCAAAATTCCAGGGTCGCTGCGCGCCGCGCCCGGCACAAAGCTCCGCTACCGTGCCACTCAGGCAGCGCCGCCGGCCTGCAGGTAGGCGTCCTGCGTGTCGTGGATATGGCGCTTCAATATGGTTTGCGCCTGGCCGAGCCTGCCTTCCCGGATCTGCTTGACGATGATCGCGTGATTCGCCTGGCAGTGTTCGATCTGTTCGCTGTTCACCGGCAGGCGCCAGCGCAATGCATTAATCTTGTGCTCGACCAGCCTGTAGGCGTCCCGCAGATAGGTGTTGCACGAGCGCTGCATGATGATGCCGTGGAATTCTGCGTCGAGAGCGGGCACGGCGCGTGCAACGCCCGCGCGCTGCGCTTCCTTCATGGTGCGCAGGTTCTGTTCCAGTGCCGCGATCAACCCTTTGCGATCCGCCGCCAGCGCTTCTCCCAGGGCCGCCGCCTCCAGAATTTCGCGGAAGCGGCAGATCTGCAGCACATCCTCGCGGCCCACGCTGAATACGTAGGTGCCGCGCTGCGGATGAATGTCGACCAGGCCGTCCGCTTTCAACCGTAACAGCGCCTCGCGCACCGGGGTCTTGCTGATGCCGAGCTCCAGCGCGAGCGCGGCCTCCGATATCTGTCCACCCAGGCCGAGCTTGCCCTCGACAATGGCGGCGCGGATCCGCTCGACCGCGATGTCGGTGAGGGACTTGGGGCGTTCTATCTTCGTCGCTGTCTTCACGTGCCGTATAAGCCTCTGGTGTATCGCCATCTCAATTAATACTGACCATTTATTACGGAGATTCTACCGGAAACCGATCGTCTAGCATAGTATATCTGAGATATGATATATTAGTTGTGTTGCGCATTGAGACGGAGGGCAGGGCGATTGGCTATATGGGCTTTTTGCGGCAGGCGGAGTTTTGACGCCGGGAAGCAGAATGCGGCAATCGAACGCTGCGCGTCATACACTGAGCGCGCAGCGGTCGTCGCGCGGCGTGTCTGTCCATGAGTAGCGATTCGTTTCAGCCGCCCCGGCCTGCACTGTCCGGGGTATCCGGATACCGCCGTTTCGTGGCGTCGGTGGTCTTCGCGGCGCCGCTGCTGGCGCTGATTGCGCTTTGGGAAGTCATTGTTCGGACTTTTGATGTAAATCCGCGGGTATTCCCCGATGTCGAATCGGTCGTGCGCGCTGGCTTGGAAACGATTCAGGACGGAACGCTCATCCGCCACATTGGCGCCAGCCTTGGCCGCGTCGCTGTGGGGACATCGCTTGCGATCGCCGTCAGCATTCCGCTTGGTGTTGCGATGGGGCTCAGCCGTGGCGTGTCCAGCTTTCTGACTCCGCTGTTTCGCTTCTTTTCAGTGCTTGCCGGGATTGCCTGGATTCCCATCGCCACGCTGTGGTTTGGCTACGGATTCGGTGCCATCACATTCGTAATCTTCAATGCCGTGTTCTTCGTGGTTGCGTACAACACGCTTCTGGGAGTCTCCAGCATTCCGCTGCCCCTGCGGCGGGCGGCGGCCTCGCTCGGCGCGAGCGGGTGGACCATGCTTACGCAGGTGATCTTGCCCGGCGCCCTGCCGAACATAGTCACCGGCGTGCGCACGGGGCTCGGTTTCGCCTGGCGCGGGCTGATCGCCGCGGAAATGATCGCGACCAACGTCGGGCTGGGCTACATGTTGTTTCTGGCGCGCGATTTCTATCGCACTGAGGTCATCGTGTTCGGCATGATCGTAATCGGGATCATTTGGCTCGTGCTCGACCGACTGCTGCTTGCCCCGTTGGAGCGCGCGACCATCGAGCGCTGGGGCATGGTGGTGCGCACATGAACGCGTTTCTCAAACTCTGGGGAGTCTACGTGCGCTGGACCGCGCGTTATCCGACGATTCAATCCATCGTGCCGTTCATTCCGATCGTCGCGCTATGGGCTGTCATCGCGGAATCCGGCGTGTTTCCGCGCGTCTTCCTTCCCGGGCCGATCGAGGTGGCGCACTCCTTTGTTGCGCTCACGTACAAGGGAATCCTTCCCGACTACCTGCAGGACAGCATCGTGCGCCTGGTGGTGGGGGCGGCGGTTGGCATGGCGATCGGCATACCGCTCGGTGTGCTGGTCGGCCTGAACGCGCGTGCGCGAGCGATTCTTTGGCCGATTTTATTGTTCTTTCAGGCGATCGGCGACATTGCCTGGCTGCCTATCCTGCTCATCTGGTTCGGATTCGGCCTCACCACCATGACATTCGTAATCGTCTATACCGTGCTGTTCCCGATTGTGCTGAATACCGCTCTGGGTGTGCGCACGGTGCCTCAGGATCTGCATCGAGCGGCGCGCTGCCTGGGCGCATCGCGCGCCCGGGTCATACTGGAGGTCGTTCTTCCCGGTGCGCTGCCCAACATCATCACAGGATTACGCAATGGCCTGGGCTTTGGCTGGCGCGCGCTGATCGCGACAGAAATCATCGTCGGCACCAGTGGTATCGGTTTTCTCATGTTCGATGCGCGCCGTGCGGGCTCGGTGGTCGAGATACTGCTTGGCATGATCATTCTGGGTCTGCTTTGGTATGTCGTCGATGGCTGGATCCTGGCGCCGATCGAGCGCGCCACGGGACAGCGCTGGGGGCTGGTAACACAATGAAGAGTCTGGTGCTGCGCAATCTTTCAAAAACCTATTTCGATCCCTATGCGGGGGCGCACGTCAACGCGGTGCGCGATGTGTCGATGACGGTGACGCAGGGGGAGTTTGTTTCCGTTGTCGGTCCCTCCGGCTGCGGCAAGACCACGCTGCTCAACATGATCGCCGGCTTCATGCCGGCTTCCGGTGGCGAGATCCTGCTCAACGATCGTGCGGTGGACGGGCCGGGACCCGAGCGCGGCGTCGTGTTCCAGTCGTTCGCGCTTTTCCCATGGAAAACGGTTCTGGAGAATGTCGCATTCGGGCCGAAGATGCGCGGGCTGCCCAAGCCAGAATGCGAAAAGATCGCGCGCGAATATCTGGCGCTGGCCGGGCTCGCGCACGCCGCCGAACGCTACCCGAACGAACTCTCGGGCGGCATGCAGCAGCGCGTCGGCGTCGTGCGGGCGCTGGCCAACCATCCGGAAGTCTTGCTGATGGACGAGCCGTTTGCCAGCGTCGATGCGCAGACGCGGATGACGCTGCAGGAAGAGCTCACGCGCATCTGGCAGGAGCGCCGGCCCACCATCATTTTCATCACGCACGATGTAAGCGAGGCGGTGTTCCTCGCCAATCGCGTGATCGTGCTGTCCAAGGGCATGGTGCTAAAGGAACTCGAAGTGACGCTTCCGCGTCCGCGCGTGTGGGACCGGCTGATCGAGGACGCGGCGTTCAAGGCGCTCTCGGGCCAGGTGCTGCAATTGGTGCGTTCGGCATGAGCGTCGTGCGCGACATCCTGCAAACGACGCGGGCGCGGCTCGCGCTCGCTACGCTCGTGTGCTACCTCGCGTGGCAGGGATGGCTCACGCTCGCAGCGCCCGGGAAAATCGCGCCGGGATTCGACGCGAATGCGCAGAAGGTCAACATCCTGGTCACTTTGCCGTTTCCGCCGGAGCGCTTCCACGTGATCGCGTTCCAGAAATACGGCCGGGTGTCCGGAACGCAGGACTATTCGATCGAAGTTCGTGGTGTCAACCAGGCGAATCTGACCGCCGTCGCCCGTCTTTATTGGGTGACCCGGGTGGAGCCGCTGCCTATAGGAGGGTAATCATGAAGCTGAGAGCGTTACTGATGTGCGTGGTTCTGAGCCTGTCCGGGCTCGCGTTCGGACAAACGCCGGTCAAGGTGAAGGCGGGCATGGTGGCCGCGATCGACCAGATCGGTTTGCCGATCGCGCTGGAACGGGGCTTTTTCGAGAAAGTGGGGCTCGACGTCACTATCGTGCGGCCCTATCCGACCGGCGTGGATGCGCTGAACGCGCTGCAGGCGGGTGAGAGCGATCTGGTGCAGGTCGGCGTGCCGATGATAGGCGCGGTGCTGCGCGGCATGGATCTCGTTGCGTTGGGCAACTACAGCGGAAGCGCCGCCAAACGCGGCGCCGACTCCACCATGGCGATCATCGCCCGGGCGGGTTCCGGTATCGTCAAGGGCGATCTCAAGAGCCTGAAGGGCAAGAAGATCGCCGCCTCCTTCGGCACGATAAATCACCTCTACATACTCGCCCTGCTGGAAAAGGCCGGCCTCACGCCGAACGATGTCACTCTGGTGAACACGCCTCCGCCCGACATGACGGTCGCGCTGCTCTCCAAAGGCATCGACGCATTCTCGGCGTGGGACCCGTGGCCGATAGTTGCGCTGACGGATGTGCCCGGCGCAGTGCAGGTCATACGCGGTGGCGACGCCATATCCTACCTGGGCTTCAACGTCGGCATGCGCGCCTGGGTGCAGAAGAACGGGGCCACGGTTGAGAAATTCCTCGCCGCCGTATCAGAAGCCGACAAGTGGATGCGGGCCAACCCGAAACAGGCGGCACAGGTGGCGACGCGCTGGATCCCCGGCCTTAAGCTGGCAGTGGCCGAGGAAGCGATGCAGTTCAATATTCAGCAGGCGGATCGGCGTCTTTCTGCGATCAATTTCGCTGCGCTGTGGAGTGCGGAGGACCGCCTGCATCGGCTCGGGTTTCTGAAATCCACTTTCGACGTCAACAAGAACATCGAACCAAAATACATTCTAAAAGTGATGAAGGACAATCCTGAGCTGTTCTCCGACTTGCCGCCGATTCCGAGCAACGTGGCGATCAAACCAGGGTACGTGTTCAAGCCATAACTATTCGACCGATCACACCGCGATCCGCGCTTGCGCTCGGAGAAGATCCGGGTGCTGCGCGGTGTTCCCGCGGCAGGATTGGGTGTGAAGTACTGGAGGGCTTGTGAAAGTCACACAAGCCCGGTCCTCGGCGAGATCTTGGCGAGGTTTCATCGCGCAAGCATGCGCAGCTGTTGCGCGAACTCGTTAGCCAAGCTCCATTAACTGCTATCCTCTGGAGCGCATTCATCGTGCATCTAATTCAATTTGAAGATTCAAAGAAGAATCGTCGTGTCGGACGCGTAGATGGTGAAATCATCTTTGCGATCAGAAGTGCTTCGAGTACCCGCGGCTTGGCACTAGACGCCATAAGGAATGGCGTCGGACTTGGCGAGGAAGTAACGCGAAGAGGCACTGACGAAGAGTTTGAATATGGGGCCTTGTTGGCGCAGGAAAAAGTGCTTCCTCCAATCGATCATGAAGATCCGGCCCATTGCATGGTTTCCGGGACGGGTTTGACGCACATCGGCAGTGCTGCAGCGCGGAGCGACATGCATGCGAAGGTCCAGGCGCAGCATGATGAAGGAAGCATGACCGATACCATGCGGCTGTTTAAATGGGGCGTAGAAGGTGGGAAACCCGCGCCGGGAAAAGTCGGCGTGCAATCGGAGTGGTTTTACAAAGGGGATGGGTCAACGGTCGTGCGGCCGAATTCCACGTTTCTGGTTCCGGATTTCGCCACGGACCATGGCGAGGAACCCGAAGTGGTTGGCCTTTACGTCATTGGCCCGGATCGCACCCCGTACCGCCTTGGCTACGCGATCGGTAACGAATGTACCGATCATGTGATGGAAAAGAAGAATTATCTTTACTTGGCGCATTCTAAGCTCCGGGCGTGCTCATTTGGGCCGGAGCTCAGAGTGGGCGAGCTGCCCCGAAATGTTGAAGGCATGGCGAAGATAATTCGGGGAGAGAAAGTGATTTGGCAAAAAGCGTTTGCATCCGGTGAAGACAACATGTGCCACACGCTTGCCAATCTTGAGTACCACCATTTCAAGTACGATCAGTTTATTCGTCCTGGCGATGTGCATATTCAGTTCTTCGGAACATCCATCGCGTCGTTCGGCGACGGGGTCTTCGCTGTCGAGGGCGACCGCTTTGAAATCAGCATCGCGTCGTTTGGGAAGCCCTTGGTAAACGGCATCCGTCGCTCAAGGGATCGAACGACAGACCGGATCATTAGGCAACTCTAAGCTTGGGTGATGTCAGACAAACTGCGGGGGGGCGTACCCCCGCCGATTCCCACGGGGTCCGAGGTCGGAACCGTTTTCTGGCTCAGGCCCCAAGTACACCGGCTATTGCCGCTATTGCTGTCGGAAGACACGTCAAGTCGGCCGACGCTTCATATGGGTGCGGGTCTGCGTGCCGCATCGGTTCGCTAACAGGAGCAAAGATCATGGAACTGCAGGACATCGTCAACGGCTTCGAGGATGTGGCGACCGCCTCGGTCGCCGACGCCGTGGACAAACTCGCCGGCAAGCGCGGCTACATGGACAGCGCGATCAAGCCGCGCATCAACGAAAAACGCGTGGTCGGACCTGCCGTGACCGTCCTTGAAGGGCCGACCACCGATTTCGTCCCGCCGCAGCACGCGCTCGACCTGATCGATTCCGCGGCCGCGGGCAGCGTGATGGTGATCGGCATCAACGGCGAAGCCGATGTCGCCGTGTGGGGCGGGCTGATGACCGCGGGCGCCTACGCGCGCAAGTTCGCGGGTTCGATTCTTGACGGCGGAGTGCGCGATATCACGGAAATTCGCCGCGACTACGATTATCCGGTGTACTCGCGTTCGGCGTCCCCGGGCACCACGCTGGGCCGCTTCAAGACCCTGGGTGCGAACATCCCGGTGGTGTGCGGCGGTATAGAAGTGAATCCGGGCGACATCATCGTCGCCGATATCGATGGCGTGGTGGTGGTGCCGCGCGCGCTCGCGGCCGAGGTGCTGAAGATGTCGCAGGAAATCGACAAGCGCGAACTGGAGCAGGCGAAGCTCATCGTGCAGGCGCGCTCGCTCAAGGAAGGTCTGGCCAAGTACGGCAGGATCTGAACATGCCTGGTTTCGACGTGCTCGCACTGGGCGAGCCTATGATCGAGTTCAATCAGACACACCCGGACGAACCCAATTACCTGCAAGGTTTCGGCGGCGACACCTCGAACATGATCATCGCCGCCGCGCGCCAGGGCGCACGCGCCGCCTACGTCACGCGCCTGGGTGACGATGCGTTCGGCCGCATGTTCCTGGATCTCTGGCGCGGCGAGTCGGTCGATATCTCCGGCGTAGCAGTGGATGCGTCGTCGCACACAGGCGTGTATTTCGTCACCCACGATGCCTCCGGGCACGTATTCAGCTATCTGCGCGGCGGATCGGCTGCCAGCCGCATGCGGCCCGAGGATTTGCCGCTCGACCTGATCCGCGCGTCGCGCTTTGTGCAGGCCTCCGGCATCAGCATGGCGATCAGTGCCAGTGCCTCGGACAGCGTGCTCGCGGCTTTCGATGCGGCGCGCGCCGCAGGCGCAAAGGTGGCGATGGACTCCAACCTGCGCCTGAAATTGTGGCCGCTTGCCCGGGCGCGCGCTTTGATCAGCGCAGCCGCCGCGATGTCGGACTACTTCTTTCCCAGCATCGAGGATGCGCAGGCGCTCTGGGGTTTGAAACAGGCCGATGCAATCATCGACTGGGCGCATCGGCTGGGTGCAAAGGCGGTGCTGCTCAAACTCGGGTCGGAAGGCGCGCTCGTGAGCGATGGTTCGAAACGGGAACGCTTTGCCGGCTACAAGGTGAAGGCGGTGGACGCAACCGGTGCCGGCGACTGCTTCTGCGGCGCGTGCCTTGCGCGCCTTGCTGCCGGCGACAGTTTGTGGGATGCGGCGCGCTACGCCAATGCGGCAGCGGCACTGTCGACTACGGGTTTCGGCGCCGTTGCGCCCCTGCCGAGGCCCGAGGCGGTGAGAAAACTGCTCGCTGCGGTGAACGTCTAATCCGGGACGCCACGATCGGCGCAGAGGACAAGCGTCTGGAGGGCGGCGCCAGTATTGGCTTTCCGCCTGTTTATGCCGGGAATTGAACGCGGCGTAAGCAAAGTCCTCATCAACGGTCCGATGCTCGATTGCGCGCGCGGGGAACGATCTACCGAAACCTGTCCCTGCGTCTCGGTGGATCCTTCCTCGTTCTTTGTCGCAGACTATAAGGTTCCCGGATAGCCTCCGCCGTCGATCAGAAAATTCTGTCCGGTGACGAAGCCTGCTTGCGCGCTGCACAGGTAGGCGCAAGCGTCGCCGAATTCGGCCGGATCGCCCAGCCGACCAGAAGGATTCTGGCTCATGCGGTCCTTGCGCGCCTCGTCCACGCTGATGCCTCGGTTTTTCGCGATGACTGCAAAATTCGCACGCAGCCGGTCCGTGTCGAACGGCCCGGGCAGCAGGTTGTTGATGGTGACGTTGTGCGCCACAGTCTTGCGCGCTATACCTGCGACGAAACCGGTGAGACCGGCGCGCGCACCGTTGGAGAGTCCGAGGATTTCGATCGGTGCTTTGACCGTACTCGAAGTGATGTTGACGATGCGCCCGAACTTGCGCGCTATCATGTGATCGACCGTGGCCCTTATCATCTCGATCGGGGCAATCATGTTCAGGTCTAGTGCGGCTATCCAGGTGTCGCGGGTCCAGTTGCGAAAATCGCCCGGAGGCGGGCCGCCGGCATTGTTGACCAGGATGTCCGGATCGGGGCAGGCGGCGAGAACAGCGACGCGTCCCGCTTCCGTCGCAATGTCGGAAGCGACCGCGGTCACTTTGACGCCGGTGGCGTCGCGGATCTCACGCGCCGTCTCTTCCAGCGACTCACTGCCGCGGGCAGTGATGATCAGGTCCACACCTTCTCGCGCGAGCGAAAAGGCGCAGGCGCGTCCCAGGCCCTTGCTCGAGGCGCACACGATCGCGGTCTTGCCCTTTATGCCTAAATCCATGTTTCTCTCCTAATAGCTCATTGCAGAAATGACGCGTAGCCCTGCCTCAGGCTCTGGGCCTTATTGTAACCAGCATTACCCCGCCGAGCACCAGTACCGCGCCGACGATCTGCAGCGCAGTCATGTGCTCCTCCAGTCCGAGCCAGCCGAGAAAGATCGTGGTCACGGGCCCGGCGGCGCCGATGATGGCGACATGGTTGGCGCCGATGCGCCTGAGCGCTTCGGAAGTCATGAACACCGGCAGCACCGTGCACAGCACGCCCATGGCGGCGGCCAGTCCGTACACCTGCGGCGGCAGGTCGAGCGCAGACAGCGGCCGCAGCAGCAGGAACTGCGCGATGCACAGCACGCTGGCGACGCTGGTCGCGTAGGCGGTGAAGCGCATCGAACCGATGCGCTGCACCACTTGGCTGCTGGTGACCAGATAGACGGCATAGCTGACTGCGCTGCCGAACACCAGCAGCGCGCCGAGCAGCAGGTTGGGATTCGCGCCGCCGAACGCGCGCGACAGCACCAGGCCGAGGCCGGCGTAGGAAACGACCAGCGCGACCAGCTCGCGCGAGCCGACGCGCTTGCCCAGGAACAGGGCCGAGAGCAGCACGGTAATGGTCGGGTAGAGAAACAGTACCAGGCGGCCCACGCCTGCGCTGATGTATTGCAGCCCGAGAAAATCGAGGAAGCTCGCCAGGTAGTAGCCGAGAAAGCCGAGGAACACCACGGTCCACAGGTCGCGGCGGCTGAGCGGCGCGACGGCGGCGGCGCTGTCGCGCCGCAGCCACAGCGCGGCTGCGACAAAGAACGGCAGCGAAAACACCATGCGCAGCGCGAGCAGGGTGACCGGATCGGTAACGTAAGCGTAGGCGAGCTTGATCAGGATAGGCCGGAAGGAAAACGACACCACACCCGCCAGCGCCAGGGCGATGCCCCAGGCGCGGTAGGACGGGGCGGTCACTTAAGCATTGTCCGAAGCATTGTCCGAACGGCCGGAATTGGCGATCAACAGCGCTTCGGGCATGGGGAAATCTCGGTAATCCGGGGCCGTGAACTCGGGCCCGATGTTAAAATTATAAACTTACAAGGCAATTCGAGGCAGTAATCATGGCGGGACATTCCAAATGGGCCAATATCAAACACAAGAAGGCGGTCACGGATGCCAAAAGAGGCAAGGTTTTCACCCGGCTGATCCGCGAGATCACCGTGGCGGCGCGCATGGGCGGCGCCGATCCCAATATGAATCCGCGCCTGCGCCTGGCCATGGAAAAAGCGCGCGACGTGAACATGTCCAAGGACAATATCGAGAATGCGACCAAACGCGGCGCGGGCGCGCTCGACGGCGCCAACTACGAGGAGGTGCGCTATGAGGGCTACAGCATCGCCGGCGCGGCGGTGATGGTGGACTGCCTTACCGACAACCGCACCCGCACCGTGGCCGACGTGCGCCACGCTTTCGTCAAGCACGGCGGCAACCTCGGTACCGACGGTTCGGTCGGTTTCATGTTCAAACACTGCGGCCAGTTCGTTTTTGCGCCGGGCACGAGCGAAGACAAGGTCATGGAGGCGGCGCTGGAGGCGGGCGCGGAGGACGTGCTCAGCAACGAGGACGGCTCGGTCGAAGTGATTTGCGCATTCGGCGATTTTTCCGAAGTGAAACAGGGCCTGGAAAAGGCGGGCCTGAAAACTGAACTGGCGGAAATCACCATGAAACCGCTCAGCGAAACGCTGATGGCGGGAGACGACGCGCTGCGCATGCAAAAGCTGCTCGACGCGCTGGAGGCCCTGGACGACGTGCAGGACGTCTATACGACGGCGGTGATCGAGGAGTAGGCCGGCCGCACAAGGCTATAATCAGGCGATGGCCGTTACTTCTATAACCATACTCGGCATCGATCCCGGACTGCGCATCACTGGCTTCGGTATCATTCGTAAAGTCGGCAGCAAGCTCGACTATGTCACCAGCGGCTGTATCAGAGCGCTGGAACCGGATCTGCCCGGGCGGCTCAAGACCATACTGGAAGGATTGCGCGAGGTGATCCAAACGCACCAGCCGCAGCAGGTGGCAGTAGAAAAAGTCTTCGTCAACGTCAATCCGCAATCCACGCTGCTGCTCGGCCAGGCGCGCGGCACGGCCATCTGCGCCGCCGTGCTGGAGAGCCTGCCCGTGGCAGAATATACGGCGCTGCAGGTGAAGCAGGCGGTAGTCGGGAACGGCCACGCGAAAAAGGAACAGGTGCAGGAAATGGTGCGGCGCCTGCTCGGCTTGCCGGGTAATCCGGGCGCCGACGCAGCCGATGCGCTCGCCTGCGCCATCTGCCATGCGCACGGCGGGCAGGGGCTGGGTATGGTATCCACGGCGGGCTACCGCGTGAAAAGAGGGCGGCTCATATGATCGGACGCCTGAGTGGTGTGCTGCTGGAAAAGAACCCGCCGCAGCTGATGCTGGAAGTGCAGGGCGTGGGCTACGAAGTCGACGTGCCCATGAGCACCTTTTATAACCTGCCCGCTGTGGGCGAGCGGGTGACGCTGTACACGCATCTGGTGGTGCGCGAGGATGCGCATCTGCTCTATGGATTTGCGAGCGAATCCGAGCGCAAGGCGTTTCGCCAGTTGCTTAAAATCAGCGGCGTCGGCGCGCGCACCGCGCTGTCCCTGCTCTCCGGCATGAGTGTCGCCGATCTGGTGCAGGCGGTGGCGATGCAGGAAGCCGGACGGCTGACCAAGGTCCCGGGCATCGGCAAGAAGACAGCCGAGCGGCTGCTGCTCGAGCTGAAGGACAAACTCGGTACCGAGCTTGCGGCAGGCATGGCGGTCAACCGCGCTGCGCCCGCGTCCGGCGACGTGCTCAATGCGCTGCTGTCGCTCGGGTACAACGAGAAAGAGGCGCGCTACGCGCTCAAGCAGCTACCCGAAGATCTGAGCGTGTCCGACGGGATTCGCCAGGCGCTCAAGGCGCTGGCGAAGGGTTGAGCGGACGCTATGACTTGGTAGGATTGGGCAAATCAAAATCGATTCCCGCTCTGTCAAATCGGCCAAGCCAGGTCCGTCTTATTTTAGTTTGGGCCTGTTTCCTTTAATTAACGATGGCGTTATTAAAGGCAGCCAGGTACGTGCTATGCAATAATGTGAGCGGTTAATGCATTTTATATAACAAAAAGACACTTATTCATATTATTTATCAGGAAGAAGTACAACTATCTTTACTTTAATTATACTTTAATATATATTGGTATCATATATTTTAGATCAATTGTATTTTGAAGCCAGAAGATATACAGAATACTCGAGCGGGGGACGCGTTACGCCAAGCAACGGGCTACTGGGCTTATCTGCCTAAGCCATTGGCGCCGGAACTCGCCTATTCGCCGTTGCTAATCAGGCTGCTCGATGAAGCCCGGGGTACGCTGGGCGAATTGGCCGGCCTCGGCAGAACACTGCCCAATCCGTGGATTCTCGTGCGTCCCGCCGTCCGACGTGAAGCGGTGTTGTCCTCTCGCATTGAAGGCACGATTTCCACGCTGGGCGACCTGTACCGCTACGAGGCAGAGCCTCAGGATACGGCGCAGAACGCGGACGTGCGCGAAGTGCATAACTACGTCGTCGCGCTGGAGTACGGCCTGGAGCGGCTGGCGACCCTGCCCGTCAGCCTGCGTCTGATACGCGAGTTGCACGAACGCCTGATGCGCGGCGTGCGCGGGGATCGCGCACTGCCGGGGGAGTTTCGCACTACCCAGAATTGGATCGGGCCGCCAGGCGCGACGCTGGCAGAGGCGACCTATGTGCCGCCGCCGGTGGTGCAGATGCATGAAGCATTGGACGCCTTGGAGCGCTACCTGCATGCCGATACCGACACGCCGCCGCTGGTGCGCCTTGCGCTTATCCACTCCCAATTCGAGATGATCCACCCGTTTGTGGACGGCAACGGCCGGGTGGGGCGTCTTCTCATCGTGCTGCTGCTGGTGCACTGGGGACTGCTGCCTCAGCCGCTGCTGTACCTAAGCGCATTTTTCGAGCGCTACCGGGATGATTATTACCGCGGGTTGCTCGGCGTGAGTCACAAGGGCCAGTGGGAGGAATGGGTGGAGTTCTTCCTGCGCGGCGTGCGCGAGCAAGCGCGCGACGCGCTCGAATCGGCGCGCGTAATCATCGATCTGCGCGAGAAGTACCGGGCAATGCTGGCTGGTGGGCGCAAATCGAGGATCGCGCTGGACGTGGTCGAAGAACTGTTCGCCAACCCGTGGGTTTCGGCGCCCATGGTCCGGGATCGCGTGAAGGTCACTTTCCGGACCGCGCAAAAGGCTATCGACGAACTGGTGAAACTCGGTATCCTGCGCGAGATGACCGGCCAGCGCCGCTATCGCATTTGGCAGGCGTACGACATCGTACGGGTTCATTCCAAGGATGCGCGGGATTCCGTGACCAAGACAGCATGATCGACAAGAAGAACATTCCTCGTAGAAGAACGGCACTCGCCGCGGATGGCTGAGATCGAATCGACAGTTCAAAGCGCGCCCAAGAAATACCACCGGTTCGTCCGCATCTTTTACCGGATCCGGGCAACTGCCTTTGCCGGGCTGTTCGTCGCCATCGGCATTCAAATGTGGAGCCGGGGCTATGGCGGGCTAGCCTGGACGCTGCTCGCGCTGCAGTTCCTCGTTTATCCGCATCTGCTGTTCTGGCGCGCCCGCAGCGCCACGAACTCGCTCAAGGCCGAGCATGCCAATTTGCTGCTCGACTGCCTGCTGCTCGGGATCTGGGTAGCCGCGCTCGAGTTCCCCATCTGGATCGCGTTCCCTATTTTCATGGGGGCTCTGCTCAACAATGCGATGAACCGCGGCTGGCGCGGCGCCCTGGGCGCGCTGATCGCGTTCGCAATCGGCGGCCTTGCGTGGGGACTTGTCGCCGGGTTCAAGTTCTCCCTGCAGACCGAGCCCGCCGCTGCAGCAATGTGCCTGGTGGGCTTGTCCGTCTACGTGATCGGCCTTGGCACCATCGTGTTCGAACAGAGTATCAAGCTGCGCGACACGCGCGAGGCTCTGCGCCTGCGCGAGGAACACTACCGCATCATCACCGAGAATGCGGAAGACCTGATCGCCATGCTCGACGCCGAGGCGCGCTGGGTCTACGCGAATCCGGCGTACCGGCGCCTGCTTCCCGGGGCGGCGCTGGAAGCCGGCGCCGATGCGCTCGCTCAGCTGCATCCGGAGGACCGGGCGGCGACGCGGGCGCAGCTCGAAAAGGCGACCCGGACCGGGGAATCGCAGTCGTTCATCTACCGCCTGATGGGGGCCGACGGCAAAGAGCGCGAGTTCCAGGCCAAGGCAAAATCTTTTGCGCACGCAGGCGTGCCGAGGATCGTGGTCGTCTCCACCGACATTACCGAATTGCGCCAGCGCGACAAGAAACTCGCCATTCAGGCGAACGTATTCGAGAACATGAGCGAGGCGATGCTGATCATCGCCATCGACGGCACCATCGTTTCGGTCAATCGGGCTTATACGGCGCTTACCGGCTACAGCGAGGAAGAGCTGCTTGGAAAACCGGAAAGCGAGTTTCGCACTGCCCTGCAGCCGCCCGAGTTCTATGAGGAAATTCGCGACAGCTTGCAGCGCCAGGGTTACTGGGCCGGCACTTCCTGGTGCCGTCGCAAAGACGCCGGGATCTACCGCGAGTGGCGCAGCATTTCGGCGATCCGCGACGCGGCCGGGAGCACGACGCATTTTGTCGCGTTTCTGGCCGATGTGTCCCAGTCTGCGCACCCGGAGCGTGCGCTCGCGCGATAGGCTGAAATGAACGAGCCGGACACGCTTGCATCAACTTCGGCCGCGTCCGCGGGTAAGATAGCGTATGGCTATTGAAACCGACCGCCTGATCGCCGCCGACCCCGCCTCGCCGCAGGAGGAGGCGCTCGAGCGCGCGCTGCGGCCCAAGGCCTTGTCCGAGTACGTCGGGCAGGAGAAAATCCGCGGCCAGCTCGCCATATTCATCGAAGCGGCGCGCCAGCGCAAAGAGTCGCTCGATCACGTGCTGCTGTTCGGTCCGCCGGGTCTGGGGAAAACGACCCTGGCGCATATCATCGCGCGCGAGATGGGCGTGAACCTGCGCCACACCTCGGGACCGGTGCTGGAGCGTCCGGGCGACCTCGCCGCCCTGCTCACCAACCTCGAGCCGAACGACGTGCTGTTCATCGACGAGATCCACCGCCTGTCGCCGGTGGTGGAGGAAATCCTCTATCCGGCGCTGGAGGATTTCCAGCTCGACATTATGATCGGCGAGGGCCCGGCGGCACGTTCGGTCAAGCTCGAATTGCCGCCGTTCACGCTGGTCGGTGCTACCACGCGCGCCGGCATGCTGACCAACCCCCTGCGCGATCGCTTCGGCATCGTCGCGCGGCTGGAGTTCTACTCGGCGCTGGAGTTGCAGCAGATCGTGAGCCGCTCCGCCGGGCTGCTCAAGGTCGAAGTCGCGGCCGAAGGCTCGCTTGAAATCGCGCGGCGCTCGCGCGGCACCCCGCGCATCGCCAACCGGCTGCTGCGGCGGGTGCGCGATTATGCGGAAGTCAGGACGAGAAGCGGCGTAAGCCGCGAGGTCGCCGACGCGGCGCTGCAGATGCTCGACGTGGATGTGCTGGGGCTGGACATGATGGACAGGAAACTGTTGATGGCGGTGATCGAAAAATTCGCCGGCGGCCCGGTGGGCGTGGACAACCTCGCGCATGCGATCGGCGAAGAGCGCGACACCATCGAGGACGTGATCGAGCCGTTTCTGATCATGCAGGGTTACCTGCAGCGCACGCCGCGCGGGCGCGTTGCCAGCTTGTCGGCTTACCGGCATTTCGGACTGACGCCGCCGCGAACCGGCGCGAACGGCGATTTGTGGAACTGACCGGGCGAGTCCTGAGACAAACATGGGGCAAGTGTTTTCCTGGCCGGTGCGCGTCTATTACGAAGACACGGACAGCGGCGTCGTCGTGTACTACGCCAACTATCTGAAGTTTTTCGAGCGCGCACGCACTGAATGGCTGCGCAGTTTCGGCTTGAATCAGGATAAACTGGCGCAGGAGGAAGATTTGATCTTCGTGGTGCGGCGGGCGACGCTCGAGTTTGTCCGCCCGGCGCGGCTGGACGACATGCTAGAAGTTACGGTTGAACCACTGAAAATCGCGCATGTCTATATTGATCTCGCGCAGGAAGCGCGCTGCGCGACGCAGGAGCTGGCGCGCGCCGAGCTCCGGGTGGCCTGCCTGAATCGGCAAAGCTTCAAGCCGGTCGCCATACCGCAGTACCTGAGGGGTGTTCTCTGATTCGGCGAATTTTCTTTGCCAGGCGAGTCCATAAAACATTTAACGCAAGCCCACAACCATGACCGTAACCCAAGACCTTTCGATACTTTCCCTGATCACCAATGCCAGCGTGCTGGTGCAGCTGGTGATGGCGCTGCTGCTGGTGGTCTCGTTCATGAGCTGGCTGTTCATTTTCCGCAAGCTGTTTGCCATCCGGCAGGCGGGGATACAGACCGAGAAATTCGAGCGCGACTTCTGGAGCGGCAACGACATGAACGGGCTGTACCAGAGCGCGGTCAACGATCGCCACCGGGCCGGATCGCTGGAGCGCATCTTCGAGGCGGGTTTCCGCGAATTCGCCAAGCTGCGCGCTCAGCGCGGCGCCGATCCGAGCATTCCGGTCGAGGGCGCGCGCCGCGCCATGCGCGCCACCTACCAGCGCGAAATGGACAATCTGGAACGGCACCTCTCGTTTCTTGCTTCGGTCGGTTCGGTCAGTCCCTACGTCGGCCTGTTCGGCACCGTGTGGGGCATCATGAACTCGTTTCGCAGCCTGGCCAATGTCAACTCGGCAACGCTGGCGCATGTCGCCCCAGGCATCGCCGAGGCGCTGATCGCCACCGCCATCGGCTTGTTTGCGGCGATCCCGGCGGTGGTCGCCTATAACCGCTATGCGCATGACATCGATCGCCTGGCCATCCGTTTCGAAAGCTTCATCGAGGAATTCTCCAACATTCTGCAGCGCCAGTCCGGCGTGGGCAAATAGGGAAAAGCAAGATGCCGCGTTCGCGCCGCGCCATGAGCGAAATCAACGTCGTGCCCTATATCGACGTGATGCTGGTGCTGCTGGTGATTTTCATGATCACCGCGCCGCTGGTGAATCCGGGCGTGATCGAGCTGCCCTCGGTGGGCAAATCCTCGCAGCCGCCCGAATTGCCCCTAGAAGTGGTGATCAAGGCCGATGCTTCTCTGCTGCTGCGCGAACGCAGCAAGACCGCAGCGAGCGAGCGCGCCGTGTCCAGCGCCGAACTGGTCGCAGCGCTGCGCGAAAAGCAGAAATCGCATCCGGAGCAGGCGGTGGTGATCGCCGCGGACAAGGACGTGCGCTACGAAGAAGTGCTCAAAGTGATGGACGAGCTGCAGAAGCAGAATGTGCGCAGAGTGGGGCTTCTGGTGAAGCCAGCGGCTCGATGAGCGCGGCGGCGGGCGCGCTCAGCTACGCGGAGCCGGGCAAGTTCCCGTCGGTCATACTCGCGCTGGTGGTGCACCTGCTGCTCGCGGCCTTCCTGTTTTTTGGCGTGCGCTGGCAAAGCCAGCAGCCGGAGGCAGTAATGGTCGAGTTGTGGACGAGCCCGCCCGCGCCTGTCCCGGAGAAAGTCGCGCCCAAGCCGCCTGCGCCTGCCCCGCCCATCCCTCAGCCCGAACCGAAACCCGAACCCAAACCGGAACCCAAGCTGGTCGAAAAGGTGATCGAGCCGCCCAAGCCTGACATCGCGCTGGAGAAAAAGAAGGAAATCAAAAAGGAAATCCCGAAAAAGCCCGAACCCAAGCCGGAACCCAAGCCCAAGTTCAAGCCCAGGCCGGAACCCGAGCTCAAGTTCGACCGCAGCAAAGACATACGCGCACAACTCGAGCGCGAGACCGCGGCGCTAGACCAGCAGCTGGAGAAAGACAGAATCCTCAATCAGATGCGCAGTGAGACTGCGGCTGCGGCCGCTAAGGCCAATGCGGAGTACATAAGCAAGCTCATCGGCGCGATCAGGAGCAACATCGTGTTGCCGCCGGATATCAAAGGCAATCCGGAGGCGATTTTCGATGTGGTGCAACTTCCGACCGGCGAAGTGATGTCGGTAAGGCTGCGCAAATCCAGCGGCCACAAGGCCTACGATGCCGCGGTCGAACGGGCCATATACAAGTCCTCGCCCCTGCCCAAGGACCGGCCGGAGCGCTTCCAGCGCAATCTGGAAATCAAGTTCCGGCCGCTGGACTGAAACCGGCCCGCACTATGCGTATAATTGCATGAGTTTTTCATCAGGATCCGGCATGCAGCTTGTATTTCGTACTGTTTTGCTGTTGCTCGCGCTGGTTTGCTCGAGCGCACAGGCGCAGCTATCGATTGAAATTACCGGCGGCGGCGCAAACCAGATACCGATAGGCGTGCTGCGCTTTGCCGGCGAGCAGGTGCTGTCGCAAAGCATCAGCGATATCGTCGAAGCCGACCTGCAACGCAGCGGACGCTTTCGCATACTGTTCGCCGGCAGCGTCGAGCCGCTGCCTACCGAGGTGGCGCAGGTAAATTTTGCCGACTGGAAGAGCCGCTCCGCCGACGCCATGGTGATAGGCAGCGTGGTGCGTCTTGCAGATGGACGCTACGAGGCGAGTTTCCGGCTGCTCGACGTGCCCAAGCAAACCCAGATAGGCGGCGTCGCGTTCACCCTGACCGCGCAGCAGGTGCGCACGACCGCGCACCGCATCGCCGACATGGTCTATGAAAAACTGACCGGCGACCGCGGTGTTTTCTCCACGCGCATCGCCTATGTGGTCAAGCAGGGCAGCCGTTATGAACTGCGCATCGCCGATGCGGACGGGGTCGGCGCGCAAACCGCGCTCGCCTCGCGCGAACCGATCATTTCCCCGGCCTGGTCGCCAGACGGCACGCGCATCGCCTACGTCTCGTTCGAGAACAAAAAGCCGGTGGTGTATGTGCATTCCCTGCTTTCCGGGAAGCGCCAGGTGGCGGCGAATTTCAAGGGCTCGAACAGCGCGCCGGCCTGGTCCGCCGACGGCAAGCAACTCGCGGTGGTTTTGTCCAAGGACGGCGGATCGCAGATTTATCTCATCGGCGCCGACGGCAGCAACCCGCGTCGCATCACCAACTCCGGTTCAATAGACACGGAACCATTTTTCACGCCTGATGGCCAGTCGATCTACTTTACTTCCGACCGCGGCGGCAGCCCGCAGATTTACCGCATGAGCACGAGCGGCGGCGAACTTACGCGCGTGACCTTCGACGGGGGCTACAATGTGTCGCCGCGCATCTCCAACGACGGCAAGACCCTCGTCTATATCGCGCGCGACGGCGGTCGTTTCCTGCTGCGGTCTCTGGACCTCGCAACCCGGCAAGGACAGGCACTTACCGACGGGCAGCGCGATGAATCGCCCAGCTTTGCGCCGAATGGCAAAATGATTTTGTACGCTACCCAGATCGGCAACCGTGGTGCGCTGGCCGCAGTTTCCAGCGACGGCAGAGTGAAGCAGAGTCTGTCGGTGCAGGCAGCAGACGTGCGCGAGCCCGCCTGGGGTCCGTTTTTCAATAACTAACTATTCAGAAGAAGGAGATGGGTATGAGAAAAATTCTTGCGTTTGCGGCGGTCGCCCTGCTGGCGGCTTGCGCCGGCACCCCCGAGATGGAGTCCAAGGCCGGGGTCGAGGACCGTACTGCGACATCCGCCCCTAAGGATCAGCAGGCTGGTTCGGCGGTCACGCCGGTTGCGCCCAAGGCCGGACAGCAGGCCAATCCGCTCAAGGACCCGAACAACATCCTGTCCAAGCGCAGTATTTTCTACGACTATGACAAATACGACGTCAAGGACGAGTACAAGCCCCTGCTGCAGGCGCACGCCCGCTATCTTGCGCAGAACGCCGGCGCCAAAATGCTGGTCCAGGGCAATGCCGACGAGCGCGGCAGCCGCGAATACAATATCGCGCTGGGGCAGAAACGCGCAGACGGCGTGAAAAAAATACTGCAGCTGATGGGCGTCAGGGAAACGCAAATCGAATCGGTAAGTCTGGGTGAAGAAAAGCCGCGCTGCACCGAGGCCACCGAGGAATGCTACAGCCAGAACCGGCGCAGCGACATGCTCTACGGCGGCGAGTACTGATAGATGAAGCTGCGTGCCGCACTGGTGCTGGTGTTATGCCTTTCGGCCGGCGCTTCGCGCGCCGGTATGTTCGACGATGAGGAGGCGCGAAAGGCGATTGCCGCGCTGGGCGCACAGCTCGGGGCCAACCAGAAAGCCGTGGAAGAGCGCGTGGCCAAGATCGAACTGCTGGTGCAGGACCGCTCGATCGACCTGGCCAAACAGATCGATGAACTGAAACAGGAGTTGGCGCGATTGCGTGGTCAGCTCGAAGTGCAGGCGCACCAGCTTGAAACCCTGGACCGGCGGCAAAAAGACCTTTACGTTGACCTGGACGCGCGCCTGCGCAAACTCGAAGCGAGCGCGCAGGCGCAGGCGAAGCTGGCCGCGAGCGCGCCCGAACCGGCCGCCGAGGGCAAGGCCTACGAGGCGGCACTGAATCAGTTCAAGCTGGGCAACTATCAGGCCTGCATAGCCGCGTTCCAGGGCTTTCTTGCCAGCTATCCGGAGAGCCAGCAGGTGTCGAGCGCGCAGTACTGGATAGGCAACGCCTACTACGCGCTGCGCGATTACAAGATGGCGATCGCCGCACAGCAGAAGTTGCTCGCGTCCTGGCCGGACAGCCAGAAGGCGCCGGACGCCTTGCTCAATATCGCCAGCAGCCAGGCCGAGATGGGGCAGACGCGGATGGCGCGCGAGAGCCTGCAAGAGCTGCTGAAGAAGTATCCGGGCACGCCCGCCGCAGATCAGGCCAAGCAGCGCCTCGCAGGCAAGCGCTAAGCGGAAATCGTGGGCGCGAGTCCCCCAAGGGGATTTTCCCCTCCAGGGGGATCGAGACCTTCCGGGCACAAGCGCGCCCCCACAGCGCAGCACAGATCCTATGCGTAAAGCAGTCGTACTGCTCTCCGGGGGCCTCGATTCCGCCACCGTGCTCGCGCTGGCGGTGCGCCAGGGCTACGCCTGCCATGCGCTGTCGATCGACTACGGCCAGCGTCACCGGGCCGAACTCGATGCCGCGGTGAGGCTCGCGCAGGCGCTCGGCGCGGTGGCGCAAAAGACCGTCAGGATCGAGCTCGGGAGTTTCGGCGGTTCCGCGCTGACCGACGACACTATCGCGGTGCCCACCGCGGGTGTGCAGAAAAACGGCATTCCCGTCACTTACGTGCCGGCGCGCAATACCATCATGCTCTCCCTGGCGCTCGCCTGGGCCGAGGTCCTGGACGCCCGGGATGTGTTTTTTGGCGCCAACGCCGTCGACTACTCCGGCTATCCGGATTGCCGGCCCGAGTACATGCGCGCTTTCGAACGCATGGCCAATCTTGCCACCAAGGCTGCGGTGGAAGGCCGCAGGCTCATTCTGCACACGCCCATCATCGCCTTGAGCAAGGCGCAGATCATCGAACAGGGTGTGGACCTGGGCGTGGATTACAGTCTTACCGTGTCCTGCTATCAGGCCGACGCCGAAGGCCGTGCCTGCGGCATGTGCGATTCCTGCCGCCTGCGCCGCAGCGGATTCGAGGCCGCCGGCGTGTTTGATCCGACGCGTTATTACCCTGCTGATGTGTGATCGGTGCCGCTGCGCGTTTGCGGCGAAACGGCGATGAACATGGGCGCATAGGCGCAGGTTATTCCCGCGCTAAAAGATTTTGCTTGCGCGGATGGCAGCGCGGACTAGAATCGCCGATTCTCAAGGGAGGGGAGGCCCATGAACGAAGTCAATCCGGCGGCAATTGCGAGCACTGTGGCCTGGGGCGGTTTTGCCCTCGCTTTCATTTTCGGCGCGGTCGCGAACAAAACCAATTTCTGCACCATGGGCGCGGTATCCGACATGGTCAACATGGGCGATTGGGGACGCATGCGCATGTGGCTGCTTTCCATCGCGGTCGCGATCCTTGGCGCCAGCGCACTGCAGCTTGCCGGCGTGGTCGTGCTGTCCAAGTCTATTTACATGGGCGCGAACTTTCCCTGGCTGTCCTACCTTGTGGGCGGCATGGTCTTCGGCATCGGCATGACCCTGGGCTCGGGCTGCGGCAGCAAGACGCTGATCCGCATCGGCGGGGGCAGTCTCAAGTCGCTGGTGGTGTTCGTGTTCCTCGGTATCTCTGCCTACGTCACGCTGAGAGGGCTGTTCGGGGCGTTCCGCGTAGGTGTGCTCGATCCGGTATCGCTCACATTTTCCGGCGGGCAGGACCTGCCTTCGCTGCTGGCCGGCGCTTCCGGCGCAAACAAGAAGACCATGCTCATGCTCGCGGCTGCGCTGGTCGCCGGGCTGTTGCTTTTGTTCGTGTTCAAGGACCGCGATTTCCGCGGCAATTTCGACGGCATACTCGGCGGCGTCAGCGTCGGGCTGGTGGTGGTTGGCGGCTGGTATGTGAGCGGCAAGCTGGGCTATCTCGCCGAAGACCCCAACACTCTGCAGGAAGCATTCGTCGCCACCAACAGCGGGCGCCTGGAATCGCTCTCCTTCGTTGCGCCACAGGCCTATACGCTGGAACTGCTCATGTTCTGGACCGACACCAGCAAGATCGTCACTTTCGGCATCGCCACGGCCCTGGGCGTTGTCGCCGGCTCCGCCGCATACGCGCTGGCGAGCGGAAATTTCCGCTGGGAAAGCTTTCACGATGCCAGGGACACCGGCAACCACATGATAGGCGGCGTGCTCATGGGCTTCGGCGGCGTGACCGCCATGGGCTGCACCGTGGGGCAGGGCATCAGCGGAGTTTCCACGCTGGCAATCGGCTCCATGCTCACCCTCGTTTCCATCGTCGCCGGTTCAGCATTGACGATGAAATGGCAATACGCGCGCATGCTGCGGGAAGCATAAGGATTTTTCGCTCCAGGCAGCGATAGTTCGCCGAAATCAGAGCGAATCCGGGCGTGGCAAGCCCGGATTTCGTTGACACAGGTACCCTCGACAAACTAAAATCTCGCCTCTTTTCGGGTCGTTAGCTCAGTTGGTAGAGCAGCGGACTTTTAATCCGTTGGTCGCCAGTTCGAATCTGGCACGGCCT
>CAKKSJ010000459.1 GCA_919902965.1 Burkholderiales bacterium | reverse complement strand
TTTCCCCTTTACCTGCGCCGTGGCGCAGGATAATATTTTCGCTGTGCAATTCCATCCCGAGAAAAGCCAGACGGCCGGCCTTGACTTGCTCGCCAATTTCGTGACCTGGAAACCCTAGGCGATCGGCTTTTCCCATCCTCTTTCTTCATAGCCGGAACGACATATGCTTATCATCCCCGCGATCGATATCAAGGAGGGGCGCGCCGTGCGCCTCGAACAGGGTGACATGGACAAGGAAACCGTGTTCTCTGACGACCCGGCGGCGGTCGCGGCGCACTGGCTGGAACAGGGCGCGCGCAGGCTGCACCTGGTCGACCTGAACGGGGCGGTCGCGGGCAAGCCCAAGAACGAGGGCGTGATCAAGGATATCGTGCGCGCGATCGACGGCAGGATACCGATACAACTGGGCGGGGGCATCCGCGATCTGGACACCGTCGAGCGCTATCTCGACGACGGCATCAGCTACGTCATTATCGGCACGGCGGCGGTGAAAAACCCCGGCTTCCTGCAGGATGCCTGCACCGCCTTTGCCGGGCACATTATCGTCGGTCTGGACGCCAGGGATGGCAAGGTCGCGGTGGAAGGATGGTCGAAAATGACGGGCCACGACGTCATCGATCTGGCGCGCAAGTTCCAGGATTACGGCGTCGAGGCCGTGATCTATACCGACATCGGCCGCGACGGCATGCTCAATGGGGTCAATATCGAGGCCACGATCAAGCTGGCAAGCGAGCTGGTGGTGCCGGTGATTGCGAGCGGGGGGCTCACCAACCTCAACGACGTCAAGGCGCTGTGCAAAATTGAATCCGAAGGCATAGTCGGGGTCATTACCGGGCGCGCCATTTACCAGGGTACGGTGGACTTCAAGAAGGCGCAGGCAATGGCCGACAAATTGGGCCTGGGGAAAAAGGAGAAAGGAGAAGCCTGAGCGCAGGGGCGGTTTTCTGCGCCCGCGTTCCGCCTCCTGCCGTATGAGCCTAGCGAAGCGAGTCATTCCCTGTCTTGACGTTACCCGCGGGCGCGTGGTGAAGGGGGTAAACTTCGTCGGATTGCGCGACGCCGGCGACCCGGTCGAAATTGCGCACCGCTATGACGATCAAGGCGCCGACGAACTGACTTTCCTCGACATTACCGCGAGCTCGGATGCGCGCGACATGATCCTGCACATCATCGAGGCGGTGGCGGCACAGGTGTTCATCCCGCTCACCGTGGGCGGCGGGGTGCGCAAGGTCGAGGACGTGCGCCGGCTCCTGAACGCGGGCGCGGACAAGGTTTCGATCAACACCTCAGCGGTGCAGAATCCGCAGCTGGTGGCGGACGCCTCGGGCCGCTACGGCGCGCAATGCATCGTGGTGGCCATCGACGCGAAACGCGTCGATCCAGGAACGGACGCGAAACGCGTCGATCCTCGAGGGGACGCGAAACGCGTCGACGCCAGCGCGGAAGGGGCCGAAATGCGCTGGGAGGTGTATACCCATGGCGGGCGCTATCCCACCGGCTTGGACGCAATCGCATGGGCGCGTAGAATGCAGATGCTGGGTGCGGGCGAAATTCTTCTGACCAGCATGGACCGCGACGGCACCAAGTCGGGCTTCGACCTCGCCCTGACGCGCGCCGTAGCCGAGGCGGTGGATGTGCCCGTGATTGCGAGTGGCGGCGTCGGCAACCTCGAACACCTGGTCGACGGCGTGCTCAAGGGCGGCGCCGATGCGGTGCTCGCCGCAAGCATTTTTCACTACGGTGAATACACTGTGCGCCAGGCGAAAGAATTGATGGCGTCCCGGGGCATAGAAGTCCGCCTGTGACCCGCGACGGCAATTTTTTTGCGCGCCGCTATTTACCTGTATAGGAACGCATGGACTGGCTCGACAAAGTGAAATGGGACGCTAACGGCCTGGTGCCGGCGATTGCGCAGGATGCGGGCAGCGGCAAGGTACTGATGGTCGCCTGGATGAACCGTGCGGCCCTCGCGCAGACTGTTGCGGGCGGAGAGGCCGTCTATTGGTCGCGCTCGCGCCGGAAACTGTGGCACAAGGGAGAGGAGTCGGGCCACGTACAGAAGGTGCGCGAGTTGCGCCTGGATTGCGACGAGGACGTAATATTGCTCAGCGTGGAACAGGTCGGCGGAATTGCCTGCCACACGGGTCGGCACAACTGTTTTTTCCAAAAATATGCGGACGGTGCCTGGGTCGTCACGGACCCGGTGGTCAAGGATCCAAAAGAAATCTACGCCAAGGGAAACCCTAACTAAGCATGCTGGATTGGAGTCCCCATTTGACAGGGGGAACTACCAGGGGGCATGGCCCCCGTGTTCAAGGAAAGCGAAGAATGAGCGACATACTCGAACGGCTGGCTGACACGATAGAGGCACGCAAGGGCGGCGACGCGGACGCATCCTACGTGTCGCGCCTGCTCGCGCGCGGCGAAGACGGGATACTGAAGAAGATCGGCGAGGAGGCCACCGAGACGGTGTTGGCTGCCAAAGACGGGGACCGGTTGCGCATAGTCGGCGAGACCGCCGATCTGTGGTTTCACTGCCTGGTCATGCTGGCGCACTATGGGCTGCGGCCCACCGACGTGCTGTTTGAACTCAGGCGCCGCGAGGGTATTTCCGGAATCGACGAGAAAGCCGCCAGGGCCGCAAGTCCGCGCGTCGAAGCCGAGCGCAAGTAACTTGCAATCCGTTGCAAAATGAAATTTGCAACGCGCCAATATAGGGGAGTTCGAGGGGGGCGGCCCGAAGCTCTCGATCCCGCTTCCGCGGTCCCGCTTGACGGGAGACGGGAAAGTCCGCGTAGGG
>CAKKSJ010000458.1 GCA_919902965.1 Burkholderiales bacterium | reverse complement strand
TTTGACATCCTCCCCCGCCTAAAGTCGGGGGATTCCTACGGCGTTCAGCCCGAAATGGGCTGACTCGCTTCGGCGGGTTCCTGCTTCATCGAGCGGCCTGACTGCACCGGCTCTCCACAGGCTGAAACGGCATGTCCTGCCGCTAAGATGTTGCGTGCCGCATTCAGGTCGGCGTTCTCGCTGTACCCGCATGCGACACATTCGAACTGCGCTCGGGTCTTGCGGTTTTCCTTCGCCACATGCCCACAGGCCGGACACGTCCGGCTCGTGTTCTGCGGCGGAACCGCAATGACACAGCCTCCGCGCCATTGCTGCTTGTATTCCAGTTGTCGCCGGAACTCGGACCAGCCTTGATCCAGGATGGATCTGTTCAGGCCGGATTTGGCCCGGACATGACGTCCCGGTGTTTCGACGGTTCCTGCCGCCGACTTGCTCATGTTGCGCACCTGCAAGTCCTCGATAACGACAATCGCGTGGTTTTGGCTGATTTCATGCGAGGTCTTGTGCAGGTAGTCGCGGCGGATGTTGGCGACTTTGGCATGCAGCTTCTGGACGCGGACTTTTGCCTTCTTCCAGTTGTTGCTGAACTTGGTTTTACGGCTCATCTGGCGTTGCAGGAACGCCTGGCGTTCCTCGTGTTTCCGGTAGCTGCCGACTGTTGCGTACACCGTGCCGTCCGACAGCGTGGCAAACTTGGCGACGCCCACATCCAGCCCGACCATTGAACAGGACGGATGGCGCGGCTGTTCTACTTCCCGCTCGGTCTGGATGCTGACGAACCACTTGCCGCCGTTGGCCGATACTGTGACCTGCTTCACTTCGCCCAGTGCCTGTCGGCTGTTGCGGTAGCGCAACCAGCCAAGTTTCGGTAGGAAGATGCGGCTGTTGCCCTGGTCGAGCTTGATCTGTTTCGGATCGGGGTAGCGGAAGCTGTCGTGCCGGCCTTTCTTCTTATAACGCGGGTAGTCCGCCCGCTTGGCGAAGAAGTTGGCGTAGGCCCGCTCCAAGTCTTTCAGTGTCTGTTGCAGCGGATGCACGGGGGCGTCCTTGAGCCAAGGCGTTTCTGTGCCGTTGCGCCACTCCGTGAGCAGTTTGCACAGACCGACGTAGCCGAGCTTCTTCTCGCCCCGCTCGTAACGTTCTTTCTGTAACGCCAGCGTCTTATTGAACACGAAGCGGCATGAACCGGAGAAGCGGCGCATGTCGCGCTGCTGGTCGCCGGTCGGCATCAGTTCATACTTGTAAGCTTGAAGGCGTTTCATAGTTGTATTATACTTGGCCTATGGAAAAAAACAACGATATTCGACACGGCAGGCACTGTGTTTTTAAGATGCACGTCCACTTGGTCTTTGTGACGAAGTATCGCCGCGAGGTATTCACCAAAGCGATACTGGACGACCTGCACGACATATTCGCCAGCACCTGCGCCGACTTCGAAGCGGAACTGGTGGAGTTCGACGGCCAGGACGATCACGTTCACCTGCTGGTGAACTATCCGCCCAAGATAGCCGTGTCGGCGCTGGTGAACAGCCTGAAAGGCGTATCCAGCCGGATGATCCGCATGAAGAACTACCCGAGCATCCGCAAGAAGCTATGAGACGGGGGGCTGTGGTCGCCATCCTATTTCGCCGGTAGCTGTGGCGGTGCGCCCATCGAGATCATCCGCCAGTACATCGAACAACAACAGACGCCGCATTAACCGCCAAAAGGACGGCTGCGCCGTCCGCGCTATCCTTCCCCGGCCTGAAGGCCGAGGCTTGCCGCGCATCTGGTCAAGAGATAAATAGGGACGCGGGAATCAGTGAACCACTCCTTCCCGCCTCACG
>CAKKSJ010000457.1:17282-19452 GCA_919902965.1 Burkholderiales bacterium | reverse complement strand
GAGCGCGCGAACTCCGCGCCGTTGCGCGCGGGCGATCAGCTCCCTGGTCAGACGAGTCTTGCCGATGCCAGCCGGGCCCTCGATCAAGAGCACACTCCCTCGTTCAGCGAGCAGTTGGTCCAGGCAGCCATCGATGACCCGGCATTCGGTCTCGCGGTTCACCAAGGGTGCCATTCGGATCGAAGTCTGCAATCGTGTCCGATCGACGACGACCGTAGCGTCCGGTTTTTGCCGGTCGATCTCGTCGTACAATGCGCGGGTCTCCAGTGACGGCGCGACCCCAAGATCCTCGGCCAGGGCGTCCAGGCATACGCCGTATTGCTTCAGGGCGCGATCACGTTGACCTTGCCGCGCGAAGATCGTCATCAGGGCGCGATGGGCAATCTCCAGCGTGGGATTCTTATCCAAGGCCGCTCGGTAGGTTTCCGCAGCAGCAGCCAAGTCACCGCGCGATTGATAGTCTTGAGCGAGTGCCACCAAGACATCGACATAGAGCTGCCGGAGATGATCGCGCGGAGCCTGTGTCCACGTCGCGTACAGATCCATCGGCAGCAGATCACCCGTGTACAACGCGGTGGCTCGCTCCAGTTCCGTGATCTGCCGGGAGGTCAGTGCGTTGCGCGCAGTCCGCTCAAATACATCGACGTCCGTAATCACCCCGCCGGGTGGGGCGAGCATCACCAGGTTCTTGATCGTGGCGATCCACCCACTGGCATCGGATTCCCGTCCACCGGCAGCAAAGGCCTTGCGCAACTGGTGGATCGCTTTGTACAACTGCGCGGCGGCATTGGTGCTGTCGAGATCCGGCCACAGGAGTTCCATCGCCTGATCGCGCACCAACTGGCGGTCATGGTTCAGCGCCAGCAACTTCAGCAAGGCCGGCGCTTTGCGGCCCGGGATGTCATCGTTGCCGAGCCTCGTCTCGGAAACGCAGACCTGGAATCGACCAAGCAGGGAAATATCAACCGATTTCTTGCTCATTCATTCAAGTCGAAATTAGTGGACGTTCTCGATGGAAAACTTGGAATGACAACCCCTGAAGATCCCCTTATGAATTGCGATCTGATGTCGCCCCGCCAGCTTACACGCGTTCGACGATCCCCGCCGCCCCCGCAAGCGATTTTGCGCGTCAATCGGCTGGAAGCAATGCAGAAAATTGCGCGATCTATTGCCAGAACCGGCACAGGCCCGCGCCGGGCCAGCCTAGCTTCGGTTCTCCAGCATTCTCAACACCGCCTTGCTGAAAGCAGCGAGATCGCGTGTATCGGTGCGTATCACGCGCATGACGATTTTCCAGTCAAGCTCGGTATATTCGTGCACCAGTACATTGCGAAAATCCACACCCGCGCTGCGTGCACGCGTCAGGCCGCAATAACCCGACGGCTTTTGTGTTCCGGCATCAGGCCCCAGTACAGCATCGGCATCGCAAACACCGAAAGCAGGGTTGAAAAGCCTATGCCCCAGACGATGGAGGCAGCCACCGGCCCCCAGATGAGCGAGTGCCCGCCGAGTCCGAACGCAAGCGAAAACAGACCGGCGATGGTGGTGGTGCTGGTGATAATAATGGCCACAATGCGCCGGCGGGCGGCGAATACAATCGCGTGGAGCACGCGCATCCCCTGTTTTCTGCGCGCATTGGCCGCGTCGATCATTACGATGGCGGAGTTGACCGCAATGCCGGTGAGCGCGACCACGCCATACAGGGTAAACAGCGAAAGCGGGTTCCCCGACACCAGCAGTCCGAACACCACCCCGGTGAAGGCGAGCGGCACGGTGGCGAGTATCATCGCCGGCTGCCAGTAGCTGCGGAACTGGGCGGCGAGAATCACATAGATGAAGCCGACGCCGAGCAGGAACAGCAGTTTCATCGCATCCAGGCTCTCGTAAATGTCGTCGAGTTCGCCGGAAAAATCGAGGGTCGTGCCCGGAAAGCGCGCCCTGCTCTTGTCCCATGCGGCCCGGATCGCATCGTTGGCCGCGACGGTGTCGATGATCTTGCGGTCCAGATCGGCTTCGACGGTGATCGAACGGCGCAGATTGTAATGCTTGATGACGCCTTTGCCGGTGCGCGTCTCGGCGCGCACCAGCGCACCCAGGGTGGTGGTTCCGCCGCCGGGCAGCGCCACAGGATCGGCGAGGAGGCGGCCGACATCGGTCGAATCGCGCACCT
>CAKKSJ010000457.1:10602-17182 GCA_919902965.1 Burkholderiales bacterium | reverse complement strand
CGCGCACCTCGAGTTTCTCGCCCTCTTCGCGCATCTGCGTCACCACCTCGCCGTCGACGTGCAGACGGACCAGGCGCGCGACCAGCCCCGGATCGAGCCCGCTGGCGCGTATCGCGTCACGGTCCAGAGTCAGCACCAGCTGCGGTCTTCCGGGAACATCGTCGTCGCTCACATCCTTGGTACCTGGCACGGCGCGCACGATGCCGAGCAGCGCGTCCGTCGCCGCGCGCAGCTCGGCGGGGTCGTCGTTGCGTACCCGCACGCGCACCGGCTTGGTGAGCGGCGGTCCGCCGCCGGAGAGCATCAGGAAGCTCAGCTGTCCGGGCCCGGGCAGCGCTTCGATTTCCTTGCGCATTGACTCGATGACGTCCTGCACGTCCCGCGATCCTTCGTCCTTGCGCGGGTTGAGCGAAACCGCGACCTGCCCGTAGGAATCACCGTAGAGCGGTTCGGTATCGGTGAATTTGGCGCCGGCGTAGGACGTCAGCGCGCGCGCTTCATTGTGCTTCAGGCGGGCACGCACCACGCGCTCCACTTGCTCGGTGCGCGCGAGCGTGGCTTCGATCGGTGCGTTCGCAGGCATGTCCACGTTGACATAAAAAAGCCGCACCGGGTCGAACGCGAAGAACTCGAGCCGCACCATGCCAAGCGCCGCTGCAGTCCCTGCGGCGGCCACGGTCAGTACAATGCCAAGCCCGAAGCGCCTGGGCCGGCGCAGGAAGTAGAGCAGCGCCCGGCTGTACTTGAGGCGCAGCTGGCGCGTGAAGCGGTGTCGCATGCGCTGCATGCGCGAAGGCCGGGAGAGATCGAGATTGAGCGCCGTGATGTGGGCAGGCAGCATCCAGAACGCCTCGATGAGGCTGATGCTAAGCGTGAGCGTCACCACAAAAGGGATCACGAACATGAACTTGCCGACGATGCCGGGCATCAGCATCAGCGGCAGAAACGCGGCCAGCGTGGTGGCGACGGAGGAGCTGACCGGCGCAGCCACCTCGCGCAGGCCATCCAGACACGCCGTGAGCACCTGCTGGCCGCGCTGGACGCGATAGTAGATTGCCTCGACTACCACAACCGCGTCGTCGACCAGCATGCCGAGCGCGATGACCACGCCGAGCAACACCGAGATATTGAGAGTGAAGCCGGTTGCGTACAGCACCGCGAAACCGCCGGCGAGCGAGAACGGAATACCGAGCCCGACCAGGATGGAAACGCGCACACCCAGAAACACCCAGCAGACGGCGAGCACCAGCGCGAGACCGAGGACCGCGTTCGATTCCATCACGTTTATCGCCGCGCGCGTCGGGACGGTCTGGTCGTCGGTCAGGCTGAGCTTGAGCCCGGACGATGCGAGCAGCGGGTTCTTCTCGGCCACATAGGACTGGATGCGATCCACCAGTTCGAGCGTATTGGTATAGCTCTTCTTGGTCACCGAGAACAGGATCGCCGGATTGCCTTCGCTCGACGCAAGCCGGGTAGGCGTCGCGCGCCCGCGCGAAACGCTGGCGAGCGCGTCGATCGGCACACGCTCGCGCGTTCCCGGCAGGGCGAGCGTGAGTTCGGCGAGGTAGCCGGGATCGGCGTCCTGTCCGATGATGCGCACGATCCACGCATCGTCGCCTACGCGGATCTTGCCGGCGAAGGTGTCGCGAAACCATGCGCGCACGGCATCGGCAAGATTGCCGGCGTTGAGGCCGCGCGCTGCAAGCTTGCGCGGTTCGAACTCGACCTTGAGCTCCGGGTCGTGCATGCCGAGCGCGAACACCAAATCGACGCCGGTCAGCCGCTCCAGGTCGGTGCGGATCGCGTGCGCGGCGCGGCGCATCACCTCGTCGTCGGCGTGCCCGGTGAGCAGCACCTGCGCGGTGGGGAATCCGTTGGAAGTCGTGATCTCCAGGATGCGCGGATCGTCTTTCACCTCCGGGGGCAGTTCGGCGCGGGCCTTGTTTTGTATTTCGCGCCGCAGGTCGGAGATGCGCTTGTCGAACACACGCTCTGAAATATCGCGAAACCGCACCAGGATTGAAGAAACATTCTCCCGGCTGCTCGACAGCACGAAGCGGACGTCGGCCACCTGCTTGATCGCATCCTCGAGCGGCTGGGTGAGCAGTTTCTCTACGTCCTCGGCCGATCCTCCCGGTAGAACCGTCGTGATATTGACCCAATTGAAGTTGATTTCCGGATCTTGCTCGCGCGGCATTTTCAGATAGGCGATCGAGCCCAGCGCCAGTACCACTGCGAACAGGATATTGGCCAGCGGGTGGTTGCGCAGCAGCAGTTCGAGGAACTTCATGGCGCGCGAGGACGCCTATTTCCGGGCTGCGGCCGGGGTCTGCCCGTTCAGGCGCTGCCCGCCGCGCAGCGTCAACTGGCCGGTGACGACGATACGCGCCTGCTGCGGCAGCTCGACTGCGGTGAGACGGCCTTCCTGCGCCCCGGCAAGGGGGTGAAACCGGGCGGCGCCGCCCTCTTCGAGGAATACGCCGAGCGCGCCCTCGCGGCGCACTATGAACTCAGCGGCAATATGCGGCCGCGAATCGCGCCAGATCACAGAGCCCGACGCGCCGGCCGCGGCCGGCTCGCCTTTGAAGCGCAGTCGCGCCTCCCGCGTGCGCGCCTGGGGAGAAATCGCGGGCGAAATGCGCAGCAGTGCGAGCGCCCGCGCACCCCCGTCTCCGATAAAACGCACAGCGGCGGCCTTACCCAGGGATTGCGCGTCGCTAATTTGTAATTGCGCCGACACCTCGACGCGCTCGGCGTCGCTGAGCGCAAGCAGCGGGCTGCCGGGTGTAGCCAGCTCGCCCACCTGCCCGAGCCGCTCGCGCACGATCGCAGCGAAAGGCGCGCGTATCGTGCACTTTCCGACCGCCCGCGCCGCAGTATCGAGCTGCGCGCGCGCCTGCTCTGCATCCGCGCGCAGCACCTGCACCTCGGTTTCCCGCGCGGCGAGCGCTTCCTTGGAAAAGAACCCGCGGGCGGCGAGCTCGCGCGCGCGCCGGAGTTGCTGCTCCGCCAGGGAAAGGCGCGCATCCAGGGCCTTGATGCTCGCTGATGCGCGCTCGCGCGCGAGTTCGTAGTCGCGGCACTCGATGCGCACGAGTATGGCCCCGCGCGCAGTGCGCTCGCCGACCCGGACCGGGATGGCCTCTATGCGGCCGGCGATCTCGGCGGCGATGCGCGACTCATTCAGCGATACGGCTTGCGCCGTGGCCCGGCGTTCCGGATACACCGCGATCTCCGACAGCGGCTTGGTCGCGACGGCCGGCGCGACGCTCGGGCGCTCCGCCTGAGCGTAAGCCGGGAATGCGAGCAGCGCGGCAAATAACGCAGAACAGATGCGCATTGGGACGGACTCCAGGGTACGCAAGGACGCGCCCAGTCAAATTCTTGCTTTGTACATCAAAGATTCGCTACAGGCGGACGCTATTTCGCACTGGCCTGCTGGCTCCCGGTTTCGGCGCGAGCGAGTCGCTCGCGCGCATATTGACGTAACCTATAGAACATGGCGGCTGCAACTGCGACGACAATTAGCCCGCCTGCTTTTCCGACTCGTTTGGCAATCCTGTGGTTCATGCTGTCGGCCCGGTTTCGTCAATATCAAAATTATACCCGCCGGCGCCCCGTTCGATCACGCCCAATGGCGCAGCCCATCGCATTCCAGGCAGGGCGTGAGGCGATGCGGCTCCGGCTTCGGACCGCGCGCGCGGATCTACACGCGCTCGAAAATGCCCGCCGCCTACCTGCGCCCTACCCCGCAGGAAGGATAGTTCACATATTGACTAATTCTCATTAGTAGGTATATTGGTCGCGCCCGCACCAGCCGGATCGACAAACCGGTGCTGCGCAGGGTTGATTTACAAGAAAAAGCTGACATCGGTGGACCACGGCGCAAACACGCCGTTTGCGCCAGGTTGACCGACAGTCTTTCTACAGGAAGGGTGGATCGATGACAAAATCATTGCTGTTTCCGTTCGTTCGCAGAGTCGCAAGCCTGCAGCCAGCACGTTCCCGCCCGCAAGTCGAATGGGACCATACGCTCGCTTGCGGCCAAATTTGACTCAAACCATACAACAAGTTTCAACGCGCGACGAAAATCGCGCAAAGGCGCCCCGCATATCGCCGGAGTCGGCGGCGCGTGCCTGCTCGAGCCTGCTCGGCATCGAGCCGGTCAGCATCGAGTATCCGGGCGGCGCCGCGCGCTGTTCGGTGCGCGCAGTGGGAGCAAAGAGCACCTATATAGTGACACGCCGCAAGAGCGCGCCGCGCGCGGCCCTGGAAGCGGGTGTACTGCGCGAACTGCGCGCCGCCGGCGCGCCGGTGCCTGCGGTGCTCGCCTTCGACGGCGAATGGCTGATCCAGGAGGACCTCGGCGCGCGGCGCCTGTCGGCGGCGTTTGGCGGCGGTGAAGTCCGCTTTGCAGGTGCCTGGGCTGCGCGTGCCGCGGCCGCGCTGCTGCTGTGCCAGCGGGCGGCGGACAAAGCGGCGCTCGCGCAGCGTGTCGCGCCCATCGGCGCCACGTCCGAATGGATCGCCGGAATGTTGTCGAGCCCCGGCCGCGTCGCCGCGCAACTCCGCCTGCCGGACCCCGACATCGGCGCGTCGGTCACGCCTGAGCAGATGGCGCCCAGACGCTATTCATTCGTCAAATGGGATGCGCGCCCCGGCAACGCATTGCTGCTCGAAGGCGGCGCCGATGAGGGCGGGGTGGGCTGGGTCGATTGGGAACACTGCGGCGCCCGGGACGCGCTCGACGACCTCGCCTGGCTGCTTTGCGACGAGTACATGCCCGATGACGCGGGGCTTGAAGAGGCGCTCCTGAAGCGCTTCCTGCCGCTGTTTGCCTTGCAGTCGCAGCGCACGGCGGCGGACGCGCTGGTCTATCTGTCCCGATTCGGCAGCCTGCATAGCTGCATGCGCCTGTCGCTGGTCCTGAAGCACAAGGGCCAGGGCGCCTGGTGGAATCCCGAGGTCTGCGAGCGCACCGACCGCGTCGGCGTGACGGCCCAGGGCGCGCAGCGCTTGTGCACGCGCGGCGCGCGCTGGTCGCGGCGCTGGCCGGGTGGTGAGCGCCTGTCCGAGTTTTTTTTCGATGCCGGCAAGCGCTTGCGTGCCGCATCGGTTGAAGTTGATTCATCCGCAGTACCCATGAGCCCCGTGCTCCACCGACGCAACGTCCCGGCCGCAGCCAGTGTGCCGTGTAAAGAAAAGGAGATCTAAAGAATGGCGACCATCAACGGCACCAGCGGCAAGGACAAACTCAAGGGCGGGAAGGGCAATGACCTCCTCGATGGCGGGGATGGCGATGACCGTCTCGACGGTGGCGCGGGTAATGATCTCCTGTACGGGGGTGCCGGCAAGGACAAGCTCGACGGCGGCGACGGCAACGACCTGCTCGATGGCGGCGACGGGGCCGACAAGCTCAAAGGCGGCAAAGGTGAAGACACCCTGATCGGTGGCGCGGGGAACGACAAGCTCGACGGCGGCAAGGGCGACGACACGCTGCGGGGCGGCGACGGCAACGACGTTCTCAAGGGCGGCAAAGGCAATGACCGCCTGGAAGGTGATGCCGGCAACGACGCCCTGTTTGGCGGCCGTGGCAACGATACGCTCCTGGGTGGCGCAGGCGACGACATTTTATACGGCGATTCCCAAGGCTCGGGTTCGGGGGCGAATTGGGTCGCCAGCGGATCGGGCCGTTCCCGCGGGGGGTCGGGCAGCTACCACGGTGGTTCCGAAGGTTCCGGCGGACATGGCAGCGCGGGGAATGACTACCTCAACGGCGGCGCCGGCAACGACATGCTTTACGCACAGGGCGGCAAGGATACCGGCGTCTACTCCTGGACTGAGAATCTGCTGACGACCGACCTGAGCGCGATCGGTTCGACCTCGACCGACCGCTACGACGGCGGCAAGGGATTCGACACGCTGGAGTTGCACCTCACCTACGGCGAACGCGCCGCCGCCCAGACAGAGCTGGAAGCCTTCGACGCCTTTCTTGCGGCCAACGCCAATTCCAGTCGCGACAACGGCCCGACGTTTTCGTTTTCGTCATTTGACCTGAAGGCCACCGACTGGGAGGCCTATGGGATCGTGCTGGAGAACACCGGGCCGCTTGCGGACGCTGACAGCGCCGCGACCGACGAGGACACCCCGGCCGCAACCGGTAACGTTCTGGTCAATGACACGGACAGCGATCATCTCGACGTGCTGCATGTCGCCGCGGTAAACGGCGCCGCCGGCCAGGTTGGGCAGGGCGTGGCCGGCAGCAATGGCGGCACATTCGTGATCGCAGCCGATGGCAGCTACAGCTTCAATCCGGACGCGGCGTTTCAATCTCTCGCCCTTGGCCAGAGCACGACGACCCAGGTCGCCTACACGGTGTCCGACCTCGCAGGCGCGACATCCGTGGCGACCTTGACGGTCACGGTGACCGGCAACAACGACGGCCCGGTAATCACCAATACGGCGGCCGCACTTGTGGGCGCAGTCACGGAAGACACCGCGCTGACGGCCACCGGTCAACTCAGCGCGAGCGATGTAGACAACGGCGCGACGCAGGCCTGGTCGGTGCAGGGCGCAGCGC